>NZ_JBFAHW010000134.1:0-27115 GCF_040654355.1 Streptomyces sp. NPDC050704
CCCCTTTTCAGGGGGCGCGGGGGCACGCCCTTTAGGGGCGCGGGGAACTGCGCGACCAGCCACGAACAACCCGCACGTACCCACTCGCCCGCGGAAGCGGAACGCTCACCGTTCCAACAACATCCGCTGCAACTCCCGAGCCGCCCGAGGCGGAGCCACATCACTCCGATGCGCCAACGCGATCGTCCGCCCCAACCCCGGCCGAGCCAACGGAGTAACCCGCAACCCCCGCCCAGCCCTGGTGGCAACCATCCGCGGCACCACAGCGACACCGAGCCCCGCCCGCACAAACCCCAACACCGCGTCCATCTCACCCCCCTCAACCGCGAAATCCGGCTCGAACCCAGCGGAGCGACACGCCGCGACAGTCAGCTCCCGCAGGTCATAGCCATGCCGGAACATCACAAGCCGCTCACCCTCCAGGTCACAGACCCGCACGGCCCGGCGCCCACCCCCCGGTGCCGCCGCCTCCGGTGACGAGACCACGACCAGATCCTCCCGCAGCACCTCCACCGTGGTCAGCGCGGGCGACGGCGTGGGCAGCGGCAGGACGACCAGGGCGAGATCGAGCGCTCCACGGGCGAGTTCCCGTACGAGATCGTGGGAGCCGCCCTCCTCGATCAGCAGCCGGATGCCCGGATACCGGTCGTGGAAGGCCCGCAGTACGTCCGGCAGCAGACCCGTGCACAGACTCGGCGTCGCGCCGAGCCGGACCCGGCCGCTGCGCAGCTGGGCCAGCTCCTGGACCTCGTGCCGGGCGGTGTCCGCGTCTGCCAGGATGCGGCGGGCCAACGGGAGGAGGGCCTCGCCGGCGTCCGTGAGCGTGATGTTCCCGCGGGCCCGGAGGAAGAGATCGGCCCCCAACTCCCGCTCCAGCGCCTTGATCTGCTGGGACAGGGACGGCTGCGCGACATGGACGAGGTCGGCGGCCCGGGTGAAGTGCCGGGTCTCGGCGACCGCCACGAAGTACTGGAGCTGCTGGAACTGCATACCCCGAGAGTACGTCCACGATAGGCCTTGCCTATGGAATCGAGCCGTACCATGTCTTGGACCGATCGGCGTCCCCGGCCTTACCGTCCGTGGCATGGCTCTGGCAACGCGGACGGACCGAAAACCGTCCATGACGCGCACCATGTGGGACTCGTCCGTCGGCAAGAAGACCGTGATGGCCGTGAGTGGCCTGATCATGCTGGCGTACCTGGTCGTCCACATGCTGGGCAACCTCAAGATCTTCTTCGGGTCGGACGAGTTCAACCACTACGCGCACTGGCTGCGCACCCTCGGCGAGCCCTTCCTGCACTACGAGTGGGCGCTGTGGATCATCCGCGTGGTCCTGGTCGCCGCCGTCGTCGCGCACGCCACCTCCGCGTACCAGCTGAGCCGCCGCGACATCAGGGCGCGCCCCACCAAGTACGTGCACAAGAAGCGGCAGGCGAGCTACGCCACGCGCACCATGCGCTGGGGCGGGATCATCCTCGGCCTGTTCATCGTCTGGCACATCCTCGACCTGACGACCGGCACCGTGCACCCGGACGGCTTCCAGTCCGGGCACCCCTACCAGAACGTGATCGACACCTTCTCCACCTGGTACGGCAACGTCATCTACCTGGTCGCGATGCTCGCGCTCGGCCTGCACATCCGGCACGGCTTCTGGAGCGCGGCGCAGACCCTCGGCGTGGGCAGCCGCACCCGCGACCGCATCCTGAAGGCCACCGCCGACGTCCTCGCGCTGGTGCTGACGGTGGGCTTCATCTCCGTACCCGTGGGCGTGATGACCGGAGTGGTGAGCTGACATGAGCGCTGAGTACGCCGAGTACACGACCGGGGAGCCGGTCGTCGACACGAAAGCCCCCGAGGGGCCGGTCAAGGAACGCTGGGACACCCGCCGTTTCGAGGCCAAGCTGGTCAACCCCGCCAACCGCCGCAAGCACACGGTGATCGTCGTCGGCACGGGCCTCGCGGGCGGCTCCGCCGGTGCCACGCTCGCCGAACAGGGCTACCACGTCGTGCAGTTCTGCTACCAGGACTCCCCGCGCCGCGCCCACTCGATCGCCGCGCAGGGCGGGATCAACGCCGCGAAGAACTACCGCAACGACGGCGACTCGATTCACCGGCTGTTCTACGACACCGTCAAGGGCGGCGACTTCAGGGCCCGCGAGTCCAACGTCCACCGCCTGGCGCAGATCTCGGTCGAGATCATCGACCAGTGCGTCGCCCAGGGCGTGCCCTTCGCCCGCGAGTACGGCGGCCTCCTCGACACCCGCTCCTTCGGCGGTGTCCAGGTGTCCCGCACCTTCTACGCCCGCGGCCAGACGGGCCAGCAGCTCCTGCTCGGCGCATACCAGGCGCTCTCGCGGCAGATCGCCGCGGGCAACATCGAGATGCACCCGCGGACCGAGATGCTCGACCTGATCGTGGTCGACGGGCGGGCGCGCGGCATCGTGGCCCGCGATCTGATCACGGGAAAGATCGACACGTACTTCGCGGACGCCGTCGTCCTGGCCTCCGGCGGGTACGGCAACGTCTTCTATCTCTCGACGAACGCCATGAACTCCAACGCCACCGCGATCTGGCGGGCCCACCGGCGCGGCGCGTACTTCGCCAATCCCTGCTTCACCCAGATCCACCCCACCTGCATTCCGCGCACCGGCGAACACCAGTCGAAGCTCACGCTGATGAGCGAGTCGCTGCGCAACGACGGCCGGATCTGGGTCCCGAAGGCGAAGGGCGACGACCGTCCGGCGAACGCGATCCCCGAGGACGAGCGCGACTACTACCTGGAGCGCATCTATCCGTCCTTCGGCAACCTCGTGCCCCGGGACATCGCCTCCCGCGCCGCCAAGAACGTCTGCGACGAGGGCAGGGGAGTGGGCCCCGGCGGACAGGGCGTCTACCTCGACTTCGCCGACGCCATCCAGCGCATGGGCCGCGAGAAGGTCGAGGAGAAGTACGGCAACCTCTTCGACATGTACGAGCGGATCACCGCGGAAAACCCGTACGAGGTGCCCATGCGGATCTATCCCGCCGTGCACTACACGATGGGCGGCCTCTGGGTCGACTACGACCTCCAGACCACGATCCCCGGGCTCTTCGCGATCGGCGAGGCCAACTTCTCGGACCACGGCGCGAACCGGCTCGGCGCGTCCGCGCTGATGCAGGGCCTCGCCGACGGCTATTTCGTCCTGCCGTCGACGATCAACGACTACCTCGCCCGCAACCCGCACCACGAGGAAGTCACCGACGAACACCCCGTCGTACAGGAGGTGTTGGCCGACACCGAGGACCGGCTGCGGCTGCTCCTCGCCGTCGACGGCGACCGCACCCCCGACTCCTTCCACCGCGAACTCGGCGAACTGATGTGGGAGTTCTGCGGAATGGCCCGTACGGACTCGGGGCTGCGCAAAGCCCTGGAGCGCATCCCGCAGATCCGCGAGGAGTTCTGGCGGCGCATCAAGGTCCCTGGCACGGGTGAGGAGTTCAACCAGTCGCTGGAGAAGGCCAACCGGATCGTCGACTACCTGGAGCTCGCCGAGTTGATGTGCCTCGACGCGCTGCACCGCGACGAGTCCTGCGGCGGCCACTTCCGCGAGGAGTCCCAGACCCCGGACGGCGAGGCGGCCCGCCGGGACGAGGAGTTCTCGTACGCGGCCGCCTGGGAGTTCACCGAGACCGGCGAGGCGCCGGTCCTGCACAGGGAAGACCTGGTCTTCGAGTACGTCCACCCCACTCAGCGGAGCTACGCATGAAGCTCACCCTGCGCGTCTGGCGGCAGCGGAACGCCGACGCCGACGGAGCGATGTCCACGTACGAAGTGGACGACATCTCGTCCGACATGTCCTTCCTGGAGATGCTCGACACCCTCAACGAGGAGCTCATCCTCAAGGGCGAGGACCCCGTCGCCTTCGACCACGACTGCCGCGAGGGCATCTGCGGCGCGTGCTCGCTCGTCATCAACGGCGACGCGCACGGGCCGGAGCGCACGACCTCCTGCCAGCTGCACATGCGGTCCTTCGAGGACGGCGACACGATCGACATAGAGCCGTGGCGCGCCTCCGCCTTCCCGGTCGTCAAGGACCTCGTGGTCGACCGGTCGGCCTTCGACCGGATCATCCAGGCCGGCGGCTACATCACCGCACCGACCGGCGCCGCGCCCGAGGCCCACGCGGCGCCCGTGCCGAAGCCGGACGCCGACTTCGCGTTCGAGCACGCCGAGTGCATCGGCTGTGGGGCGTGCGTGGCGGCCTGCCCGAACGGTGCGGCCATGCTCTTCACCTCGGCGAAGATCAACCACCTCAACGTGCTGCCGCAGGGCGCGCCCGAGCGGGAGACGCGGGTGCTCGACATGGTGGCGCAGATGGACGAGGAGGGCTTCGGCGGCTGCACCCTGGCCGGCGAATGCGCCACCGCCTGCCCGAAGGGCATCCCGCTGGTCTCCATCACCGGGATGAACAAGGAGTGGCTGCGCGCGACCCGTAAAGCGGGTAAGCGTTAGCCGTACGTCGTTCGCCGTCAAAGTGCGAACGGGCGGGACCGGGGGTGGTGCTCAGCCCCGGTCCCGTCTCGCTTTTCGAGCGCCCCCTGGCATTCAGCAACCCCACATCCCGGCTCTCGGCACAGGTCACGCGTACGCCAATCGGTATCGGAAGAACAAGAGCACGCAGACCGCACAGCACCACCGGTCTGCCGCCGCTCCGCCGAACCGGCCCGCGACCAGGAGAGTGCCATGACCGGCGTTTCCACCCTCGACAGCCCCCCACTGTCGACCGCACCCACCCGCTACACCGTCACCCTCGCCCGCGACGAGGCCGACGTCCGGGCCGCACAGCGGCTGCGCCACGACGTCTTCGCCGGCGAGATGGGTGCCCTGCTGTCCTCCCCGCAGCCGGGCCTCGACGTCGACGCCTTCGACGCGTACTGCGACCACCTGCTCGTCCGCGACACCACGACCGGCCAGGTCGTCGGCACCTACCGGTTGCTGCCGCCGGACCGGGCCGCGATCGCCGGACGGCACTACTCGGAGAGCGAGTTCGACCTCGGACCGCTCGCCGGGATCCGCTCCGGGCTCGTCGAGGTCGGCCGCTCCTGCGTCCACCCCGACCACCGGGACGGCGCGGTCATCGGTCTGATCTGGGCCGGGATCGCCCGCTACATGGTCGACGGCGGTCACGAGTGGCTGGCGGGCTGCTGCTCGATCCCGCTGGCCGACGGCGGCGCACTCGCCGCGGGCACCTGGGACCGGGTGCTGGCCAAGCACCTAGCCCCCGAGGAGTACCGGGTCCGCCCCCTCCTGCCCTGGAACCCGGAGGGCGTGGTCCGCCCCGCCCGCACCGAGCTTCCCCCGCTCCTGCGCGGCTACCTCCGGCTGGGCGCCTGGGTCTGCGCGGAACCGGCCCACGACCCCGACTTCGGTGTCGCCGACCTGTACGTCCTGCTGTCGATGCGCCGGGTCAACCCCCGCTACCTGCGGCACTTCCTGTCGCTCGTGCCGGCGTGATGAGGCTCCCGTCGGCCGGCGCGGTACGGATACCGCGTACGAACGTGGTACGCGTCCCCTTCGGACGCGTACCGACGGCGCCCGGCGTCGGCGTGCCCGCGCCGCGCCTCGACGCGCCCGTCGCCCCGGCGGCTCCGGGCCGCCCCGCTACGGCACCGCCACTCGCCACCAACCCCTGGCTCCCCACCGCCCCTTGCTCCCCGCGGGCCTGCGTGCAATCCCGGGGGCCCCGTGCCGTCTGGCCCCTCGCGGTGCTGCGTGTCGTGACGGTCACGGTCCTGGTCGCCCTCGGGGTCGCGCTCACCTCGCTGGTGGGACGCGCTCCCGTGGCGCGGCGCGACCGGCTCGTCCGGGCCTGGTGCCGTGCGATCGTCCGGTCCGCGGGCGTGCGCGTACGGATCACGGGCGCCGCGCCGCCGAGCGGCGGGCTGCTCCTGGTGGCCAACCACATCTCGTGGCTGGACATCCCCCTGCTCGCGGCCGTCCGTCCGGCGCGGATGCTCGCCAAGACCGAGGTCCGCGCATGGCCCGTGGCGGGCCCGGCGGCCGCACGCGGCGGCACCCTCTTCATCGAACGGGACCGGCTGCGCGCGCTCCCGGACACGGTCGCCACGATCGCGGACGCTCTGCGCGCCGGCGCCGCGGTGGCCGTCTTCCCGGAGGGCAGCACCTGGTGCGGCAGGGCCCAGGGACACTTCCGGCGGGCGGTCTTCCAGGCCGCGATCGATGCCGGAGTCCCCGTCCAGCCCGTGCGCGTCCACTACCGGTCCGTGGACGGGGCAGCCAGCACGGTGCCCGCGTTCGTCGGCGACGACTCACTGGTCGCGTCACTGTGGCGGGTCGCGTCGGCGCGAGGGCTCGTCGCGGAGGTCGAGGTGCGGTCGACGCTCGGAGCGCGGTGCCACGAGGACCGGCGGGCCCTCGCCCACGCCGCCCAGCAGGAGGCGAGCGACACCGGAACCGACCACGGCGGACTCTGGCCGGAAGCGGTCACGCATCCCTGACGGACCCCTGACGTCCCGTCACCGGCACGGGTACCGTCCCCGCATGTATCCCGGAGCGTACGACCCCGCCAGGCCGGCCGTCGTCACCGCGGACGGCGGCCGGACCCTCACCTACGGCCAACTGGAAGAGCGCTCACTACGGCTCGCGGACCATCTACGGGCCGCCGGACTACGCAGAGGCGACCATCTCGCGCTCCTCTCCGACAACGACCCGCGCGTCCTGGAGGTCTTCTGGGCCGCCCTCCGCTCGGGCCTCTACCTCACCGCGGTCAACCACCACCTGACTGCCGAAGAAGCCGCCTACATCGTCCGCGACTGCGGCGCGCGAGCCCTCATCGTCTCCGGGCCGCTCACCGAATTCGGGCGAGAGACAAGGGAGTTGGCGCCCGGCCCGGAGTTCTGCCTGGGCTTCGACGACGGTTCGTACGAGCAGGCCCTCGCCGACGCCTCACCCGAACCGCCCGCACGCCAGCCCCGAGGCACCGACATGCTCTACTCCTCGGGCACCACCGGCCGTCCCAAGGGCATCAAACGGACACTCCCCGAAGGCGACGTCCGCGAGGTGCCGAGCATGTTCCAGCTCCTCTTCCAGCCCATGTACGGCTTCGACGAGGACACCGTCTACCTGTGCCCGGCCCCGCTGTACCACGCCGCACCCCTCGTCTTCTGCTCCGTCGTCACCGCGACCGGCGGCACGGTCGTGCTGATGAACTCCTTCGACGCACAAGGGGCGTTGGCGGCGATCGAACGACACCGTGTCACCCACGGCCAGTGGGTGCCCACCATGTTCGTACGCATGCTGAAACTGCCGCGCGAGGTACGGGAGGCGTACGACGTGTCGTCGCTGAAGGTCGCCGTCCACGCCGCCGCGCCCTGCCCCGTCGAGGTCAAGCGGCGGATGATGGAGTGGTGGGGGCCCGTCCTGTACGAGTACTACTCGGCGACGGAGGCCAACGGGATCACCTTCATCGGCCCCGACGAGTGGCTGCGCAAGCCGGGTTCCGTAGGCCGTGACGGAATCCTCGGTGAGCTGCGGATCTGCGGCGAGGACGGCAAGGTGCTGCCCGTCGGCGAGACAGGGACGGTGTACTTCGAGCGCGACGAACTCCCCTTCCGCTACCACAACGACGACGCCCGCACCCGTGAGGCACAGCACCCCGAACACCCCAACTGGACGACCACGGGCGACATCGGGCACGTCGACGAGGACGGCTATCTCTTCCTCACCGACCGCAGGGCGTTCACGATCATCTCCGGGGGTGTGAACATCTACCCCCAGGAGATCGAGGACTGTCTGACCCTGCATCCCAAGGTCACCGACGTCGCGGTCGTCGGAGTGCCGGACGCGGAGATGGGCGAGGCGGTCAAGGCCGTCGTCCAGCCCGCCCCCGACGCGGATCCCGGCCCCGAGCTGGAGCGTGAACTCCTCGACTTCGTGCGCCGACGCATCGCCCACTACAAGGCACCCCGCAGCGTGGACTTCACGGACGCGCTGCCACGCACACCCACCGGGAAACTGGCCAAGTCCAGGCTCAGGAAGGCCTATTGGCCCTGATGAGCGGCACCCAGTCCCGCCACCCGGGCCAGCCTCCGGTACGAGTCCAGGAGCGCGTCACGGTCGTACGTACTGGTCGTGACCAGGACCTCGTCCGCGCCGGTCTCCTTGATCACCGTCTCCAGTTCGTGGGCGACCTGCTCCTCGGTGCCGACGATGTGCCCGGTGAGCCCCGACTCGTAGAAGCCGCGCTCCCTGTCCGTCATCCGCAGGGACTCGACGCGCTCGGCGGGCGGCAGGGGCGGGAACGTGCCGTGCGTGCGCGAGTACGCCATCGACCAGGCCTCCGGGAGCAGCAGCCGGCGGGCCTCCTCGGGTGTCTCCGCGACCGCGACCGTGCCGGAGATGACGACGTACGGCTCCCGGGCCCAGGCGGACGGCCGGAACGTGTCACGGTAGTGATCTATGCCGCGCCGCATCTTCTCGCGGCCCCTGAGGTCGCCGATCACCATGGGGAGGCCGGCCCGGGCGGCGATCGTGGCGCCCTCACCCATGGCCAGCACGAACGGCGGCACGGCCAGGCCCTCCGAGGGGCGCGCGTGGACACCGGTCGGCGACGTGCCCCGGAACCAGCCGAGCAGCTCGTCGAGCTGCGCCGCGAAGTCGTCGGCGACGTCCTTGTCCCGGCCCAGCGCCTTGCGTACGCCGTCGGTGAAGCCCACGGAACGGCCGAGACCCATGTCGATCCGCCCCGGGAAAAGGGACTCCAGGACGCCGAACTGCTCGGCCACGACCAGGGGTTGGTGGTTGGGCAGCATCACGCCGCCCGTGCCGACCCGGATCGTGTGCGTCGCTGCGGCAACCGCGGCCGCCAGAACCGTCGGCGCGGAACCGGCGACGCCGGGTACGCCGTGGTGCTCCGAGACCCAGAGGCGGTGGTAGCCGAGCCGCTCCAGATCCTGGGCCAGCAGCACGGTGTCGCGCAGCGCCTCGGGGGCCTCGTGCCCCTCCCGGGTGCGCGAGCGGTCGAGGACGGAGAAGCGGGTCGTCGCGATCACTGAGCTCACATGGGGTTCA
Source organism: Streptomyces sp. NPDC050704 (assembly GCF_040654355.1). Classification (NCBI taxonomy): domain Bacteria; kingdom Bacillati; phylum Actinomycetota; class Actinomycetes; order Kitasatosporales; family Streptomycetaceae; genus Streptomyces; species Streptomyces sp. NPDC050704. Next base: position 9,071 of record NZ_JBFAHW010000134.1, read on the forward strand.
ACACCTGGCGCGCGCCAGGATTCCCGGCCAAGTGGGCGACCGGCTCCGGTGCGGTGTGTACGCGTGTAGGTAACCCTCTGTTTACCTTCTCAGGGTGTTCTTGCTCTTTGCGACTGGCAACACTGGCCATCGCAACACCAGCCCCTGTAGGAACGAGGAACAGTGAACGTCTCCTTTGGCGTGTGGGCGCTGTCCGTCGCAGCTCTGTGCGCCCTCATCGCCGTGGATTTCTTCATCGGCCGCAAGCCCCATGACGTCTCCCTCAAGGAGGCCGGCATCTGGAGCGCGGTCTGGGTCGCCCTGGCGGTGGCGTTCGGTGTCGGTCTGCTCGTCTTCTCCGGTGGCGGGCCCGCGGGCGAGTTCTTCGCCGGGTACATCACGGAGAAGTCGCTCAGCGTCGACAACCTCTTCGTCTTCGTCCTGATCATGGCGAAGTTCTCGGTGCCGACCCAGTACCAGCAGCGGGTGCTGATGGTCGGTGTGCTGGTGGCGCTGGTGCTGCGCACCATCTTCATCGCCGCCGGTGCCGCGATCATCTCGACGTTCTCCTGGGTCTTCTACCTCTTCGGAGCGTTCCTGATCTGGACCGCGTGGAAGCTCGTCCAGGACGCCCGCAAGGGCCACGACGACGAGGAGTACGAGGAGAACAAGCTGCTCAAGGCGGTCGAGCGGCGCTTCGGCGTGGCGGACCGGTACCACGGCACCAAGCTGTGGATCGAGCAGAACGGCAAGCGCGTGATGACCCCGATGATGGTGGTCATGCTGGCGATCGGCTCCACGGACGTCCTGTTCGCCCTGGACTCCATCCCGGCCATCTACGGCCTGACCGAGGAGCCGTACATCGTCTTCACCGCGAACGCCTTCGCGCTGATGGGCCTGCGGCAGCTGTACTTCCTGATCGGCGGCCTGCTCAGGAGGCTCGTCCACCTCTCGTACGGGCTGTCGATCATCCTCGGGTTCATCGGTGTGAAGCTGGTGTTGCACGCGCTGCACGAGTCCGGGGTGCACGTTCCCGAGATCAGCATCCCCTTCTCGCTCGGCTTCATCGTCCTGGTGCTCGCGGTGACGACGTTCACCAGCCTGCGGGCCTCGAAGAAGCAGGAGCAGCAGGAGGGGGAGACGGAGTCGGCGCCGGCGCCGTAATCCGTGCCGTGGCCTGCCTGGAAAGCGGCGTCCTAGGGTGGGCGGCGTGACGGACAACAGCAGGCCACGCCCCGGATCGGACGCGCGAGGGCCCCTCGCCGTATTCGATCTCGACAACACTCTCGCCGACACCGCGCACCGGCAGCGGTTCCTGGAGCGCAGTCCGAAGGACTGGGCCGCCTTCTTCGCGGCGGCGCCGCAGGACCCGCCGCTGGCGGCCGGTGTCGCCCTGGCGCTGGAGCACGCGAAGGAGTGCGAGATCCTCTACCTCACCGGGCGGCCCGAGCGGTGCCGCAAGGACACGGTGGCGTGGCTCGCCGCCCAGGGACTGCCCGAGGGGCACATCCGGATGCGGCGCAACGACGACCGCAGGCCCGCCCGGCGCACCAAGCTGGAGACCCTCCGCGAGCTCTCCCGGAACCGTGAGATCCGGGTGCTCGTGGACGACGACGAACTCGTGTGCGAAGACGCCGAGCGGGCGGGCTTCACCGTCGTACGGGCGCGCTGGGCGGCCACGTCGGCGGCGCTGAAGGTGGCGCAGGAGCGGGAAGGGCGGACCTGAGCCGCGGTCGCCGAGCGGTCAGTCCGCGTCCTCCAGGCGGAAGCCGACCTTCAGGCCGACCTGGAAGTGGTGGATCTCGCCGTTCTCGATCTGCCCGCGGACCTGCGTGACCTCGAACCAGTCCAGGTTGCGCAGCGTCTGCGAGGCCCGGGCGATCCCGTTGCGGATCGCCTGGTCGACGCCCTCGGGCGAGCTACCGACGATCTCGGTGACCCGATAGGTGTGGTCGGACATGCGGGTACTCCTCTCCGCCGTGGCCCGTGTGCCACGCGTCACTCCACGGTGCCGTACGTGACGGCGGACCGCGAGATGTAAGACCGTTACCGGGCCACGCTCAGCGACAGCGCGAACCTGCCCTCCGGGTCCGTCCACCAGTGCGTGAGCTCCAGCCCCTGCGCGGCCAGTTCACCGCGTACACCCTCCTCGCGGAACTTCGCCGACACCTCGGTCCGTAGCTCCTCGCCCGCCGCGAAGTCGACGGCGAGATCGAGCGCGGGAAGCTTCACGGTCACCGCCGAACGCGCCCGCAGCCGCATCTCGATCCACTCCTGCTCGGGATCCCAGAGCGCGACATGGGTGAAGTCGTCGGGGTCGAAGTCGGCGCCGAGCTCACGGTTGACCACGGTCAGCACGTTCTTGTTGAACGCGGCCGTCACTCCGGCCGCGTCGTCGTAGGCGGCAACAAGCACCGACTCGTCCTTGACCAGGTCCGTGCCGAGCAGCAGGGCGTCGCCGGGCGACAGCAGGGAGCGTACGGACGCCAGGAACGTCGCGCGTTCGGACGGCAGCAGGTTGCCCACCGTGCCGCCCAGGAACGCGACGAGCCGCGGCCCTGGCGTGCCGGGCAGCGCGAGACCGCCGGTGAAGTCGGCGATCAGCGCGTGCACGTCGAGCTGCGGGCGCTCCGCGATCAGCGCGTGTCCGGCCTGGCTGAGCGCGCTCTCGCTCACGTCGACGGGCACGTACGTGTGCAGGCCGGGCAGCGCGTCGAGCAGGTGCCGGGTCTTGTCGGAGGAGCCGGAGCCCAGCTCGACCAGGGTGCGCGCGCCGGTCGCCGCGGCGATCTCCGGGGCCCGGGCGACGAGGATCTCCCGCTCGGCGCGCGTGGGGTAGTACTCGGGCAGTGCGGTGATCTTCTCGAAGAGCTCGCTGCCGTGGGCGTCGTAGAACCACTTGGGCGGCAGCGTCTTGGGGGTGCGGGTCAGGCCGTGCAGGACGTCGGCGCGCAGTGCGGCGTCGGTGGCGTCCTCGGGCAGGGTGCGGGTGACGAGAAAGGGACTCACGAAGTGGGCTCCTCGACCGGGGCGGATGGCAGGTGTTCCTCGACGTCCTTGAGCGGGGTCAGCAGGACGTCCGTGCGGCTCGCGGCCAGCAGGGTGCGGTCCGGCACCTCCTGCCAGTGCGGATCGTCGTCGTACGGCTCGGACGCCACGACGGTGCGGCGGCCGGGCTCGGTCAGATACCAGAGGGTGTCGCCCCAGGTGGTGGCGGCGATCACCTCTCCGTTGGTGAGCAGGAGGTTGAGCCGCGAGCCGGGGGCCGCCGCCGCGACGTCGAGGACCGTCTCGGAGAGCGCCTGGCCCTCCTCGTCGCCGCCGCGCAGCCGGTTCAGGAGCAGGGCCCAGACGAGGGCCGCGTCGCAGCGCGCCTCCATGGACAGCAGCTCGGCGGGCGGGAGCGTCTGCGCGAGCGGTGCCAGGGAGCGCGGCCAGCCGGCGACCGCGCCGTTGTGGCTGAACAGCCAGGGGCCCGCCGCGTACGGCGCCGCCGCGGCCTCCCCGTCCGCGCCCGCCACGGTCGCGTCACGCACCGCGGCGAGCATCGCCCCCGAGCGCACCACCCGAGCCAGATCGGCGAACGACTGATCGCCCCAGATCGGTCCGGTACGCCGGTACCGGCCGGGCACCGGATCCCCTGCGGCATACCAACCGACCCCGAAACCATCGGCGTTGACGGTCCCGTGCCGCTGGCGCCGCGGCGCCCACGACTGCCGGAACAGACTGTGCGCCGGCTCCACGAGGAGTCTGCCGAGCGGCTCCTCGGGTCCCAGGAAGGCCAGATGACGGCACATCAGGAACCCTCCGGGGCGGCGTCCCGCGCGGTGCGGAATCCGGAGAAGATCTGCCGCCGGATCGGATAGTCCCAGTTGCGGAACGTCCCCCGGCACGCCACCGCGTCAACCGCGAACGATCCGCCGCGCAGCACCTTGGAGTCGGATCCGAAGAAGACCTCCGAGTACTCCTTGTACGGGAACGCCGCGAACCCCGGATAGGGCAGGAAGTCGCTCGACGTCCACTCCCACACGTCACCCATCAACTGCCGTACGCCGAGCGCTGATTCACCCGCCGGATAGCTTCCCGCGGGAGCCGGTCGCAGATGCCGCTGGCCGAGGTTGGCGTGCTCGGGCGCGGGGTCGGCGTCGCCCCACGGATAGCGCGTGGAGCGGCCGGCCACCGGGTCGTGACGGGCCGCCTTCTCCCACTCCGCCTCGCTGGGCAGCCGCCGCCCGGCCCAGCGGGCGTACGCGTCGGCCTCGTACCAACTGACGTGCACCACCGGCTCGTCGGGCGGCACGACCTCCGTGACACCGAAGCGCCGCCGCAGCCAGTCGCCGCCCTCGCGGCGCCAGAACAGCGGCGCCTCGATGGAGTGCTTCCGGATGTGGGACCAGCCCTCGGGCGCCCACCAGCGCGGGTCGGTGTAGCCGCCGTCCGCGATGAACGCCTGGTACGCGCCGTTCGTCACCGGAGTGGTGTCGATGAGGAACGGCGGCACGATGCGCTGGTGCGCGGGCCGCTCGTTGTCCAGCGCCCACGGCTCGGTGGACGTGCCCATCGTGAACGGGCCGCCGGGGACGAGGACTTCGGCCGGACCGGTGAACGGCGGCGCGGGCGCGGGGTCCGGCGCCGTCAGCGCCGCCGGTCCCCTGCGCAGCTGATGGGTGATCAGCATCGTCTCGTCGTGCTGCTGTTCGTGCTGGGCGATCATGCCGAAGGCGAAGCCGGACTCGGTCAGCCGGGTGCCCCGGAACGCCGTGCTCTCCAGGACGTCCAGCGCCCGGCCGCGTACCTCGGAGGCGTAGTGGCGGGCCTCGGCGGGTGCAAGGAGCGGCAGTGAGGGCCGCTCGGCGCGCGGGTGCTCGAACGCGTCGTACAGGCCGTCGATCTCCGGCCGCATCGCGTCACGGCCGGCGACCGTCCGCAGCAGCCACTGCTCCTCCTGGTTGCCGATGTGCGCGAGGTCCCACACCAGCGGGGACATCAACGGCGAGTGCTGCGCGGTCAGTTCGGGATCCTCCACGCAGGAGGTCAGCAGTGCGGTGCGGTCACGGGCCGTGGTCAGTGCCGCCAGCGCGCGCTCCCTGAGCGTTTCCGGGTCCGGCTGGGAAGCGGGCTCGGTCATGTGCGGATGTCCTTCCCGTTGAGCGGGGGTCGCGTGCAGGCGGTGTGGTCGAGCAGGTCGTCGGCGGGACAGCGGCCCCGGGCCACATAGCGGTCGGTGAACTCCGCGACCGCGTCCTGTACTTCGGCGCTCGCGCCGATCCGGGGCAGCGCCTCGGCCGCCGCCGCGAAACAGGCGACGGCCGCCTCCCGCAGCTCCGGGTCGGTCAGGCCCGAGCGGGCCGCCGCGACCCACAGCGGGTTCCGCGGAGCGGCCAGCGAACCGGCCCGCTCCGCAAGGGGTTTGACCGTCCGGTACGCGGTCTCGGCGGCCTCCGCGTCGTCGAACAGCGCCGCCGTCACGGCGAGCGGCACGATCCAGCCGTCGTCGCCCGGCTGCGCATCGATCATGCGCAGTTCCAGATGGCCGCGCGGGCGCACCGGCGGGAACAGCGTCGTCAGGTGGTAGTCGAGGTCCTCCCGGCCCGGCGGTGAATCGGACCGGGTCCAGTCCCGGAAACTCAGCCCATCCGGTACGTCCCAGGGGCCGTTCGGCGCCCGTACGCACATCACCGGCGAGTCCAGGACGTGCCGGGCCCAGGTGGTCCGGGGATCGCCGTCGAGCGGCGGGGCGCTCGTCCGGCCCGGGTCCATCGCGGTCCACAGGGACTGCCGGGTGGACCGCCAGCCCGTGTGCCGCCCCTCGGCCATCGGCGAGTGGGCGAACGCGGCCACCAGGACCGCGCCCAGTTGGTGCGCCAGCCACCAGCGCCGCCCGTGTCCGAGCGGGCCCGGCTCCTCGTACCCGGCGTCCAGGCAGACCTGGACGGAGGCGGAGGTGCACATCATGGCGCGGCCTTCCGGGCCCGTGCGGTCGAGGTATCTCTCCATGGCGTCGTAGCGCGGTTCATGGAGGATGCGGCTGGGCGGGTTCCAGGGATCCTGGCCCAGGCCGCTGAGGCCGAGACCCGCCTCGCGCAGTGTCGCGCGTACGGCGTCCAGGTCGGCGGATACGGACCCGATGCACTCCATCAAGGAGGCGGCGGGAGCGGAGCTGAGCTCCAGCTGGCCCCCGGGTTCGACGGTGAGCGCCGACCGCAGGGGGAGGGTCCGCAGAGCGGCGTACGCCGCTTCGAGACGTTCCGGTGGTACGGGGAGCCGCGGGGAACGCAGCTCGTGGACGAGCCATTCGAGTTCGACACCGAGGGAGCGGGGCGGTCCGGTCTTGAAGCAAATGCCGCGGACCAGAGCCTCCACTTCGGCCTCGGTGACGACGGAGCGGTGCTCCGTACAGTCACTTACCGAATCAGACATGTCGGGATCCTCCTGAGATTCCATCCATGCCGTCGGCCCGGCATGGATGGGCCGGGCCGACAGTCACCCGTCCACCCAAGACCCTCGCGGCGCCTCGCACAAGGGTGCGTTTCATCGCTTTTCGGGGTCGGGAAACTCTGTTGCGGCGCTATACCAGCATCGCTCACCATACGTTCATGGGCACGACGGGGGATGTAACGGGGGAGGCGGGGGCGATCGCGCGGGGCGCGGTCATGGCGCGTACAGGGGTGGCGCCATGAGCGCCCGCCTGCGCGAAATCGCGCGGCAGACGGAGGAGATCGTCGCGGCGGGTTCGTACCGCGCGTCCGACGGGCGCGCGGTGTCGATCGCCGCGGCGGTGGCCGCCGCGCGGGAGGGCACGCGGATGTACGGGCCCGAACCCGTGGAGGCGCCGGAGGTGACGCGGGGCAATCCCGCGGGCACGACTTTCGACACTGTGTTCGAGATCACAGGCGAGAGCAGTCTGGAGGCGGCGCGGCGGCTGCCCGGCCCGGTCGCGGTGCTGAACTTCTCCTCGGCGCGCAACCCCGGCGGGGGGTATCTGAACGGCGCGCAGGCCCAGGAAGAGGCCCTGTGCCGAGCCTCCGCGCTGTACGCGTGCGTGCGGCGGGCCCGCGAGTTCTACGACCACCACCGGGCGCACCGCGACCCCTTCTACACCGACCGGGTCATCCACTCGCCCGGCATCCCGGTCTTCCGCGACGACCGGGGGCAGCTCCTCGACGAGCCGTATGCCGCCGGGTTCCTGACCGCCGCCGCGCCCAACGCCGGAGTGGTGCTGCGCACCGCGCCGGAGCGGGCGGCCGAGCTGCCGCGCACCCTCGCGATACGGGCCGAGCGGGTGCTGGAGACGGCCGCGGCGCACGGCTACCGGCGGCTGGTACTCGGCGCCTGGGGCTGCGGGGTGTTCCAGAACGATCCGGCGCAGGTGGCGGGCGCCTTCCACACGCTGCTCGGGGACGGCGGCCGGTTCTCCGGCCGCTTCGAGCACATCGTGTTCGGCGTGCTCGACCGTACGCGGGGCGCGGTGGTCCGGGGCGCCTTCGAGCAGGCGTTCAAGGACGTTCAGCGCCAGCCGTAGCGCTCCCGGAGCCGGAGCACCACGAGGTTGAACCGCATCCGGTCCAGCGCACACGCCTCGCGGCGCATCCCCTTCTCGTGCAGTCGCAGCACCCGGTCCACATCCACCCACGAGTCGCGCCCCGACCGGTCCCACGGCCCGCTCCCGATGGGCACCCACTCCCGGTCGCCGTCGTGCCGCTTGCTGGACAGCTGCACGGCGAGGAAGGTGCCGGCGGCCTCGCGGGCGACGACCAGCACCGGGCGGTCCTTGCCCCGGCCGTCGTTCTCCTCGAAGGGCACCCAGGTCCAGACGATCTCGCCCGGGTCGGGGTCGCCGTCGTGCGCGGGCGAGTACTCCGTACGGACCCGGCCCACCTTGCGGGGCTCGGCCTCGACGGTGGCGGAGGGGCCGTAGCGGCCGGGGACTTCGGACGCGTGCGCGTCATCGGTGAAGGCAGTCACGCGGATCACGGTAGAGCGTGCGCGGCCCGAATCTCCGGGCGGGGCAGACGACGACGCGGGGACTGGGACCGACGCCGCCCCGCCGGATCGCCGTCCGGCGCTCCAGGCGCTCGGCGGTTCAGGGACCGGCGGGCGGCCCGAACTCCGGTACGGCGCCGTCGAATTCGCCGGTCGGCCACTGTTCGTACCAGCGCAGCTCCGCCTCCAACTGCGAAGCGAGCGACACCAGGAGCGGTTCGCTGTTCGCGGGGCCGAGGAGCTGTGCGCCCACGGGCAGCCCGTCGCCGACGAAACCGGCGGGGACGTTCACGCCGGGCCAGCCCAGTACGTTCCACGGCCAGGCGTACGGACAGGCGGCGATCATGGCCCGGTCGGTGCCGAAGCCGCTCAGCGCGTGCAGGGCGCCGATCCGCGGCGGGGGAGCGGCCGTCGTCGGGGCGAGGACCACGTCGTACGTGTCGAAGAGCGCGCCGAACCGCCGGTGCAGCCGCGCCTCGGCGCGCCGGGCGGCCCGCAGCGGGGCTCCGCCGAGCAGCCGGCCCAACCGGGCGGCGTCGCGGGTACGCCGGTCGAGCAGGGCGGGGTGGGGCGCCTCACCCACCCGCTCGGCGAGCCCGGCCGTGGCGCGCGGGATGAAGGACAGCCCGATCTGCCCGTACGGCGGGTCGGCCTCCTCGACCTCGTGTCCGAGCGCGGCCAGCCGCTCCGCGAGCGCCACGACCCGGGCCCGTACGTCGGGCCGAAGCCGCGCGGGCAGCGCCGTGAACGGCGGTTTCAGCGAGAGGGCGATCCGCAGCCGGCCCGGCTCCCGGCCCACCGCGTCCGACATCCGCAGCGGCGAGGGGCGGTGCAGATCGTGCTCGTGGTTGCCGCTCGCCGCGTCCAGGAGCAGCGCGGCGTCCTCGACCGTGCGGGCGAGCGTGCCGTTGACGGTGATCCCCTGGAACGACTCCGCGTGCGGCCAGGTCGAGATCCGGCCGCGCTGCGGTTTGATGCCGATCAGATGCGTCCAGGAGGCCGGTATCCGTACCGAGCCCGCGCCGTCCGAGCCCAGCGCGGCCGGCACCAGGCCCGCCGCGACCGCGGCCGCCGAACCGCCGGACGAGCCGCCCGGTGTGTGCTCCCGCTGCCACGGGTTGCGGGTCTCCCCGAAGGCCGGCCCCTCGGTGAAGGGCCACTGCCCGAACTCGCAGGTGTTGGTCTTGCCGACGACCACGGCTCCGGCCGCCCGCAGCCGGCGTACCGCCTCGCCGTCCTCGGCCACCGGCGGGAACTCCCCGCGACAGCCGAAGGCCGTCGGCAGGCCCGCCACGTCCGTGTCGTCCTTGACCGCCACCGGCACCCCGAGCAGCGGCCGGCGCCCGCCCGCCGCCAGTTCCCTGTCCGCGGCGTCGGCCTCGGCGAGCGCCGCCTCGGCGCGCATCAGCCGGAAGGCGTTCAGCGTGCCCTGCGTCGCCTCGATCCTGGCCAGGGTCTGCTCGACGAGGGTCCGCGCGGACACCGCTCCTTCGGCGAGGGCGCGAGCGCTCTCCGCGAGACCCGGGGCACGGTCGGGAATCTGGGCGGGAGTCATACGGGCCACCTCCGGAAGCACGTCGTCTACTGAACGGTAACGTCCGGACGGGCGATGCGGTACGGGAAGCGGGATCGTAGTGGGAACTTCCTTTGCCGGAACGGCAGTTCGTGCTCTCCGGAGCCCGGGCGGCGCCGGATGAGGTTGACTTGAAGTGTGCTCCAAGATCTACCGTTCCAGGAGTCGGGTCGATGGTCCGGCTGAGCTTTCGGTGAGACGGAGACTGATATGCGGGTGGGCGTTCACATCAACCGGTTCAACCATCCGCGAGGCGCGGCCGCGCTCGGCCCCGAGCTCGCCGCGGCGGGCGCCGCCGCCGAGGCGGCGGGCGTGAGCTGGCTCTCGGTCATGGACCACTACTTCCAGATGGAGTTCAACGGCGGCGCCGAGGACGCCATGCTGGAGGCCTACACCACCCTCGGCTTCCTCGCGGCCCACACCTCCACGGTCCAGCTCGGCACGCTCGTGACGGGCGTGTCCTACCGCCATCCCGGCCTGCTGGCCAAGATCGCCACCACGCTCGACGTCGTGTCCGGCGGCCGGGCCGCCCTGGGTATCGGAGCGGCCTGGTACGACCGTGAACACGAGGGCCTGGGTGTGCCGTTCCCGCCGCTCGCGGAGCGTTTCGAGCGGCTGGAGGAGACGCTGCGGATCTGTCTGCAGATGTGGGACCCGAACGCCAACGGCCCGTTCGAGGGCAAGCACTACCAGCTCGCCGAAACCCTCTGCGTCCCGGCTCCGGTGAGCTCGCCGCGCCCGGAGATCCTGATCGGCGGTGGCGGGGAGAAGAAGACCCTTCGCCTGGTCGCCCAGTACGGGGACGCCTGCAACCTGTTCACCACCTCCCCTGAGGAAGTCGCGCACAAGCTCGACGTCCTGCGCGGGCACTGCGACGCGGTGGGGCGTGAGTACGCGGGCATCCGCAAGACGATCACCCACTCGGGCGGTCTCCAGGGCGAGGCCGAACTCGACGCGTTCACACGGGAGATGGAGGGTTACGCGAAGCTCGGCATCGACACCGTGATTCTGGGTCCGCGGGTGGATGAGCCTGCCGTGTGGATCGAGCGGTCGGTGGCACCGGCGGTTTCGCGGCTGGCCGGGCTCGCCTGAGCCTTGCGGCTCCGCCGGGGCGCGGCGGATGTGTCGGCTCGGGTTGTCGGCGTGAGGGGCTTGTGCGGTGGGTGTGCGACTGCGGGTCGGTGGGGGCTGGTCGCGCAGTTCCCCGCGCCCCTACGGGGGCGCCCCCGCTGAACCAAGGGCTACCTGTTTGAGGGGCCGGAGCCGTTTTGGCTCCGGCCCCTCAAACATGTGTCAGGCGGCGGCGGGCTCGGCGGCCTGGCTGTGGACCCGGCTGATGACTTCGGTGAGCTGGGCGGCCACCTCGGCGTCGTCGGCGGGGTGCGTCTCGGCGAAGCGGGTCAGCGAGGCGGGGATGGACAGCTTGATGTCCTCGAGCACCTTGGCGCCGGCGATGCCCGCGGCCTTGCGGGCCTCGTCCTGCGCCCAGACGCCGCCGAACTGGCCGAAGGCGGTGCCGACCACGGCGAGGGGCTTGCCGGTGAGGGCGCCGGCGCCGTACGGGCGGGACAGCCAGTCGATGGCGTTCTTGAGGACGGCCGGGATGGTGCCGTTGTACTCCGGGGAGAAGAGCAGGAAGGCGTCGGCGGTGGCCGCGACCTCGCGCAGCCGGGCCGCGGCGGCCGGGACACTGCCCTCGACGTCGAGGTCCTCGTTGTAGAAGGGAACCTCGGCCAGGCCCTCGAACAGCTCGACGTCGGCGCCCTCGGGGGCGAGCTTGACGGCCGCCTCGGCGAGCTGGCGGTTGGTGGAGCCGACGCGGAGGCTGCCGACGAGCGCGAGGATGCGGACAGACATGGGGATCTCCAAGGGGACGAAATATTGCCGTTACGATCCGGACCGGGGTCCGTTTAAGTTGTACCAGTCAAACGGACCGCGGTCCAGTTTTCTTCCGAGGGGATAGGCTGGCCTCATGCCCGCCTCGCTGCCGCCCTTTCCGAAACACCAGGAGCCGACCGACGAGCCCGTACTGCTGGAGCTCAGCTCCGGCGAGGACGAGCCGTGCCTGCGCGCCGACGCGGCCCGCAACCGGGCCCGGCTGCTGGAGGCGGCCGCGCGCCTGGTGACGGAGCACGGCGCGGCCTGCGTCACGATGGAGGCGGTGGCCGTGGCGGCCTCGGTGGGCAAGGGGACCGTGTTCCGGCGCTTCGGCGACCGGACGGGCCTACTCACGGCGTTGCTCGACCACTCGGAGAAGAAGCTCCAGGCCGACTTCCTCAGTGGTCCGCCGCCCCTGGGGCCCGGGGCGCCGCCCGTCGAACGGCTGCGGGCGTTCGGCTGTGCCGTCCTGCGCCACATGGCCGACCAACTCGATCTGCAGCTGGCCGCCCAGCCGGAGCCGACCCGCCGTTTCTCGTCCCCGCCCCGGCGCGTCCTCGCCAGCCACATCACCATGCTGCTGCGGCAGGCGGTGCCGGACGCCGACGGTGTGCTCCTCGCGCAGACGCTGCTCGGGTCTCTCGACCCCGCCCTGATCCATCACCTGACCAAGGAGCGCGGGATGCCGCTGGAGCGCCTGGAGGCCGGCTGGATCGACCTGGTCGCACGCGTGACACGTACCGAGTCGGCCGGCCTCGGGTAGCGTTCCCCGGTGCGGAGGTTCCCCCGCTCCGGAGCCCGGATCCGGCTTCTGCAAAGATGCGGTACGTCATGGTGCAGATACCGAAAACATCCGCCCCTTCATCGCCCGCGCAGCACTCCGTGCCGACGAGTGCCGATGTGGCCCGCCTGGCGGGGGTCTCGCGCGCGACCGTCTCCTACGTTCTGAACAACACCAGCGCCGTACGGATCAGCGAGCCCACGCGCCGCCGCGTCCATCAGGCCGCCAAGGAACTCGGCTACGTCCCGCACGCCGCGGCCCGCAGTCTGCGCGCCGGACACAGCCGCATGGTCCTGATGCCCGCGCCGGACGTGCCCGTGGGCCCGCTCTACAGCCAGTTCTTCAACGAACTCCAGTGGGCGCTCGGCCGCCTCGACTACACCGTCGTGCAGTACGGCAGCGTCGGCCTCCAGGGTGACGAGGCGGTCCGCGCCTGGGCCGAGCTGCGCCCGGTAGCCGTCCTGGTGCCCGGCGGCGGGCTCACCCCCGACGGGGTGGCCGTCCTCAAGCGCTCCGGCGCCCGGGCCGTCGTCACACTCGGCCCCGACAGCGTCGAGGGCGCGCACGCGCTCCTCATGGACCACGAGCGGGTCGGCCACAGCGCCGGCACGCACCTGGTGGCCGGCGGCCGGCGGCGCATCGGCGTCGTGATGCCCCAGGACACCGGTCTTGAGGTCTACTCCAAGCCCCGGCTCGAAGGTGTCCGCCGTGCGGTGGACGGCACGGACGCGTCGGTGACCGAGCTGTCGCTGGCCTACGACGAGGGGGCCGCTGCCCAGCTCGCCGCGCGCTGGCGCTCCCTGGGTCTTGACGCCGTGTTCGCGTACAACGACGAGTACGCGATGCTGGTGATGCGGGCCCTTCAGGACGAGGGCATCGGCATTCCGGGCGACACGGCCGTCATCGGCGCCGACGACCTGATGCTCGGCAGGCTGCTGCGCCCCCGTCTGAGCACCGTCCACCTGGAGCTGCCGTCCGGACGGGAACTCGCCGAGCTGGTCGACCGGGCGGTGCGCGAGCCCGTCGCCGCGACGCAGGCGTACGAGGTACTCGGAGCGAGAGTCGTGCACCGCGAATCGAGCTGAACACCTGGGAGGCGCGTCATGCGGACCACGGTCGGCATCATCGGCGGGGGCCCGGCCGGGCTCCTGCTCGCCCGGTTACTGCACCGGACGGGGATCGACTGCGTCGTCCTGGAGAGCAGGACCCGCGCGTACGTCGAGCAGCGGCAGCGCGCCGGAATGCTGGAGCAGGGCACGGTGGACGCCCTGCGCGAGTGCGGCGCCGCCGACCGGCTGGAAGCGGAGGGACTGCTCCACCACGGCATCGAGCTGCGCTTCGACCGCGAGCGGCACCACATCGACTTCCCGGTGCTCACCGGCGGCCGCACCGTCACGATCTACGCCCAGACGGAGATCGTGAAGGACCTCGTCGTGCTCCAACTCGCCGACGGGCCACCGCTGTTGTTCGAGGCCGAGGCGCTGGCCATCGAGAAGCCGGAGACCGACACACCCGTCGTTCGCTTTGTGCACGAGGGTCGTGAACAGACCCTCGCCTGCGACTACGTGATCGGCTGCGACGGTTTCCACGGCATCGCCCGCGACACGTTCCCGGCGGCCGTGAGCCGCACGTACGCACACGACTACCCCTACTCCTGGCTCGGGATCCTGGCCGATGTGGCGCCCTCCTGCGAGGAGTTGATCTACGCGCGCGGCGAGGAGGGCTTCGCGCTGCACAGCATGCGCTCGACATCCGTGTCGCGGCTGTATCTGCAGGTCCCGAACGGCACCGACCCGGACGACTGGCCCGACGAGCGCATCTGGGACGAGCTCGACGCACGCTTCGCGATCGACGGCGACTGGCGGCTGGAGCGCGGCCCGATCACCGCCAAGTCCGTGACGCCGATGCGGAGTTACGTCCACGAGCCGATGCGCCACGGACGGCTCTTCCTGGCCGGGGACGCCGCGCACATCGTGCCGCCGACGGGGGCCAAGGGGCTGAACCTGGCCGTGTCCGACGTCCGGGTGCTGGCCCGCGGTTTCGCCGAGCTCCACCGCTCCGGCTCGGCCCAACTCCTCGACAGGTACTCGGAGTTGAGTCTCGACCGAGTCTGGCAGGCGACGCGTTTCTCGTACGACATGACTAGGATGTTGCACGCTCAACCAGATGGGGATGCCTTCGAGAACCGGCTTCAGCTCGCGCGTCTGCGCCGGATCACGGCATCCCGCCCCGCGGCAGCCGAACTGGCCGCGAACTACACGGGACTTCCGCTCGCGCCGTGAGTCCCGCCGGTGATCACTGATCGATGGGAACGCCGTCATGTCACTGCTCGACCCGAAGAACTGGCAGTCCCGCACCCTGTCGGGTGGTGAGTACGCCGTCACCGAGCCCGCCACCGGCGACACGCTCGGCACCGTCACGCTCGCCTCCGGCGAGGACGTCACGGCCGCGGCCGAGGCGGCTCGTGCCGCCCAGGCCGAATGGGCGCGCGCACCGCACTTCGTCCGGGCCGCCGTGCTCCGCAAGGCCGGTGACCTCTTCACCGCGCACGCCGACGAACTGCGCGACTGGATCGTGCGCGAGTCCGGCTCCGTCCCGGGCAAGGCCGACTTCGAACTGCACGTCGCGGCCCAGGAGTGCTACGAGGCGGCCGGCCTCGCCTCACGTCCGGCGGGCCAGGTCCTGCCGTCGGAGGCGCCCCGCCTGTCGTACACGCGGCGCGTCCCGGCCGGCGTCGTGGGCGTCATCGCCCCCTTCAACGCCCCGCTGATCCTCTCGATCCGCTCGGTGGCCCCGGCGCTCGCGCTGGGCAACGGCGTCGTACTGAAGCCGGACCCGCGCACCGCCGTCTGCGGCGGCCTGGCGCTGGCCGCCGTCTTCGCCGAGGCGGGCCTCCCGCAGGGGCTGCTGCAGGTACTGCCCGGCGGACCAGAGGCCGGACAGGCGCTGGTCGCCGACCCGCTGGTGCCGGTGATCTCCTTCACCGGCTCGACCGCGGCCGGGCGTGCGGTGGGTGAGGCGGCGGGCCGCCATCTCAAGCGCGTACACCTGGAGTTGGGCGGGAACTCGGCGCTGATCGTGCTGGCGGACGCCGACCTCGACGCGGTCATCTCCACCGCGGCCTGGGGCTCGTTCTTCCACCAGGGGCAGATCTGCATGACGACGGGCCGCCACCTCGTCCACGCCTCGTTGTACGAGGAGTACGTCGAGCGCCTCGCCGCCAAGGCCGATTCGCTCGCCGT
This sequence comes from Streptomyces sp. NPDC050704, assembly GCF_040654355.1. Classification (NCBI taxonomy): domain Bacteria; kingdom Bacillati; phylum Actinomycetota; class Actinomycetes; order Kitasatosporales; family Streptomycetaceae; genus Streptomyces; species Streptomyces sp. NPDC050704. The sequence goes on from NZ_JBFAHW010000134.1 coordinate 24,507, forward strand.
CGGCGACCCGCACCGCGAGCACGTGCACCTCGGACCGATCATCGACGACGCCCAACTCGCCAAGATCCACGGCCTGGTGGAGTCCAGTACCGCACGTGGCGCGAAGCTGGCGGCGGGCGGTACCCACGAGCGGCTGTTCTACCGGCCGACCGTCCTCGCCGGAGTCGACGACTCGACCCCGGCGTACACCGAGGAGGTCTTCGGCCCGGTCGCCCCGGTCCGTTCCTTCACCACCGCCGACGAGGCCGCCGCCCTCGCGTCCCAGGGACCGTACGGCCTCTCACTGGGCATCGTCACCCGGGACACCGCCCGCGGCCTCGACCTCGCCGAGCGCGTGCCGACCGGCATCGTCCACATCAACGACCAGACCGTCAACGACGAGGCCGTCGCGCCCTTCGGCGGCATCGCCGCGTCCGGCACCGGCGCCCGGTTCGGCGGCGAGGCCAATCTGGAGGCCTTCACCGAACTGCGGTGGACGACGGTGCGCGGGGACGTGGCGGGCTACCCCTTCTAGTTCCGGGCCACCTGGTTCCGGGGCTTCCCGGCTTCCAGAGTTACTCGGCCTGCTGCTCGGCGCTCTGCTGCTCCGCGACGGACTTGCGGACCTCGTCCATGTCCAGCTTCCGGGCCTGCCCGATGACGTCCTCCAGGGCGGCCTCGGGCAGCGCCCCGGGCTGGGCGAAGATCGCCACCTGGTCACGGACGATCATCAGCGTCGGAATCGACTGGATGTTGAAGGCCGCGGCCAGCTCCGGCTGCGCCTCCGTGTCGACCTTGCCGAAGACCAGGTCGGGGTTGGCCTCGGCCTGCTTCTCGTAGACCGGGGCGAACTGCCGGCACGGGCCGCACCAGGACGCCCAGAAGTCGATCAGGACGAATTCGTTGTCCGTGACCATCTGGTCGAAGTTGTCCTTGGTGAGCTCCACGGTGCTGCTCATGGCGTTGATTCCCTCTTCCTGGGGTCGGGGCGTAGCCGCTGTGCACAACGGCGCCGATCGGCGACGTATTCCGCGCACGTACCCGTGTGGCCACGGCCCACACCAACCATCAGACTGGCCCCATGACGGAATCGGAATCCATCGCGTACGACGTCGTGGTGCTCGGGGCCGGGCCCGTGGGGGAGAACGTCGCCGACCGCGCCCGCGCGGCGGGCCTGTCCACCGCGGTCGTGGAGAGCGAACTGGTCGGCGGCGAGTGCTCGTACTGGGCGTGCATGCCCAGCAAGGCCCTGCTGCGCCCGGTCATCGCCCGCGCGGACGCGCGCCGAGTGCCGGGTCTGCGCCAGTCGGTGCAGGGCCCCCTCGACGCCGCCGCGGTCCTCGCCCACCGCGACTACTACACCTCCAACTGGAAGGACGACGGCCAGGTCGGATGGCTCGACGGCATCGGAGCCGTCCTCTACCGCGGGCACGGGCGGCTCGACGGGGCCCGCCGGGTCACGGTCGAAGGACCCGACGGGGAACGGCACGTGCTCACCGCCCGGCACGCCGTGGCGGTCTGCACCGGCAGCCGCGCAGTACTGCCCGACCTGCCGGGAATCGCCGAGGTCAAACCATGGACCAGCCGTGAGGCCACCAGCGCGCACGCCGTGCCGGGCCGCCTGGTGGTCGTGGGCGGCGGGGTCGTCGGCGTCGAAATGGCCACCGCCTGGCAGGCCCTCGGCTCCCAGGTCACGGTCCTCGTCCGCGGCAAGGGCCTGCTGCCCCGCATGGAGCCCTTCGCCGGGGAACTGGTCGCCGAGGCGCTCACGGAGGCGGGCGCCGACGTGCGCACCGGCACCGCGGTCGAGTCGGTGACGCGGGACGGCTCGACGGTCGTGGTCACCACGGACAAGGGCGACCGCATCGAGGCCGACGAGATCCTCTTCGCCACCGGCCGCGCCCCGCGCACCGACGACCTCGGCCTGGACACGATCGGCCTGGATGCCGGCTCCTGGCTCACCGTCGACGACAGCTGCCGGGTCACGGGCAGCGAGTGGCTGTACGCGGTCGGCGACGTCAACCACCGCGCCCTGCTCACCCATCAGGGCAAGTACCAGGCCCGTATCGCCGGTGCCGCCATCGCCGCCCGCGCGGCCGGCGTCCCGCTGCTGGAGACCGACCCCTGGGGCGCCCACTCCGCGACCGCCGACCACGCGGCCGTCCCCCAGGTCGTCTTCACCGACCCCGAGGCAGGCTCGGTCGGCCTCTCTCTCGCCGAGGCAGAACAGGCCGGGCACCGCGTGCGCGCGGTCGACGTCGATCTGAGCAGCGTCGCGGGGGCGGGCCTGTACGCCGACGGTTACCGCGGCCGCGCCCGCATGATCGTCGACCTCGACGCCGAGATCCTCCGCGGCGTCACCTTCGTCGGCCCGGGGGTCGGTGAACTCATCCACTCCGCGACGATCGCGGTCGCCGGCGAGGTCCCGGTGAGCCGGCTCTGGCATGCCGTGCCGTCGTATCCGACGGTGAGTGAGGTGTGGTTGCGGTTGCTGGAGGCCTACCGCGACGTGTAGCTCCGCTGGGGGCGCCGGTTTTGTCTGCGGGTTCGTTGTGGCTGGTCGCGCAGTTCCCCGCGCCCCTAAGGGGGGCGGGGGGGCGGGGGGATTGGTGCGATAGGAAGAGGAACAG
>NZ_JBFAHW010000135.1:0-26754 GCF_040654355.1 Streptomyces sp. NPDC050704
TCGTACGGGACATGTATCTGGCCGAGCTTGGCGCTGGTCAGCACGCGTATGGGCTTGGTCTCGCCCTTGGGCTGGTACGAGATGTTCTCCAGGACACGGCGGCGGCCCGCGACGCCGTACGGCAGGCGGCGGGCAGGCGGTCCGGGCGTGGCGCCGAGCAGGTGGTGCAGGTGCAGATCGGGAGGCTCGAAGTGACGGCGACGGCGGGGCCGGCCGGGGGCAGCGGGAACCGGCGGCCGGCTGCCGCGGGGCGCCAGGCGGCGACCGTGAGCCTGGCGGAGTACCTGGCACGGGGGCGCGAGTGAGGGACGTACGAGTGAGGGACGCACGACGGGCCGGTGGGACGGATGAGCGGACCGGTGGGGCCGACGGGCGGGCCGGTGGGACGGACGAGCGGACTCGTGCTCGTGGGACCGAGAAGCGGACTAGTGGGACTGAGGAACTGACGTCATGAGCAACGCACTCGCCATCGCCCACGTCACCCAGGCCCTCGCCCTGCTGATCGAGGCCAATCTGCAGCCCGAGATCGACATGGCCGTGAAGGTGGAGCCGCGCAAGCCGCCGGCCGACGCGCCGGCCGAGCCCACCATCACGGTGTTCCTGTACCAGATCACCCCCAACACCTCGCAGCGCAACAACGACCTGGCGACCCGCGCGAGCGACGGGACCCTGCTCAAGCGGCCCGCCGCGGCACTGGACCTGCACTTCCTGATCAGCGCGTACGGCGAGGAGTCGGAGCTGGTCGGGCAGCGGCTGATCGGTTCCGTGGTGCGGACGCTGCACGAGATCCCCGTCCTGCCGAAGGACATCATCGAACAGGTGGGGGAGCGAGCCTACTTGGCGGGCAGCGACCTGGCCGAGGCGGTGCAGCGGGTCCGCTTCACACCGACGGTGATGGACATCGACGAGACCTCGAAACTGTGGGGGATGCTCCACCAGACCCCGTACACGCTGTCGGTGGTGTACCAGGCGGCTCTCGTCTTCATCGAGGGGCGCGAGGTGCCGGTGCCGGCGAAGCCGGTGGAGCGGCCCGCGGTACGGGTGCTGCCGTTCGGGGCGCCTGGAGCGCCGGAGCGGCCGGGGGCGTCCGCCGGGGGTGACAGTGGCGCGCCCGTGCCGACGGAGGGCACGGAGGGCGGGGTTGCCGAGAAGGCGCCCGGCAAGGCGGTGGCGAAGGCCGTCGACGGCGAGGCGCCCGTCAGGGCACCTGCCAGGTCCGGCGCGAAGGTCCCCGCGAAGACACCCGCCAAGGCCGCGGCCAAGGCGCCGGTGAAGGCTGCCGCCGCCAAGACACCGGCCCGCGCCCGCAAGGAGGCGCAGCCGACGAAGGCGGGCCAGGCCGCCAAGTCGGCCGAGACGGGCAGGTCCTCGCGCGGCGCGGCCAAGAACACGGATACCGCGCCCGCCGCACCTTCTGCACCCTCCTCGGATTCCTCGCGCTCATCGGCGGCCGAGGGCCCCGAGGGCGCGGAGAGCTGAGCCGGCGTGGAGACAACGGGGGCAGGTGAGGACATGGGGACGCACGAGAATGGCGCGACGGCCGCCGCGGACGCGGGCGGCAGCACGACGCTGACCGCGGAGATCCGGCGTGTCCTGGCCCGTGTCGACGCGCATGTGGCACGCAGGGCCGAGCCGGGCGCGAGCGCGGCACCAGGAACACCACCAGGAACACCACCAGGAACACCACCAGGAACACCACCAGGAACACGACCGGGAACGGCACCGGAGCCCGACGGCGGTTCCCGTCCGGGCGACGGCGCCGTCAACGACGTACAGCACCTGGCAGGCCCCGCGACCGGGCCGCTCGACGCACTCGTCAGCTGCTTCGGCCTCACCTCCTTCGAGCGGGACCTCGTACTCCTCACCGCCGCCTACGAGTTGGACGCCACGACCGCCGCCCGCTGCGCCGCCGCGAGCGGTGACCCGGAGCGCGCGTACCCCACCTTCTCGCTCGCCCTGGCCGCCCTCGCCGAACCGCACTGGAGCGCGCTGACCCCGGTCGCGCCGCTGCGCCGCTGGCGCGTGGTGGAGCTGGACGACACGTCGCGGCTGACGCTGTCCCGGCTGCGGCTCGACGAGCGCATCCTGCACTTCCTGCTCGGCTCGCCGTACCTGGACGCCCGCCTGCACGGCCAGTTGCGCCGCACTCCGGTGCCGGACGAGCTGCCGCCCTCGTACGACCTGGCCGCGAGCCGGGTCGCGGCGGGCTGGACGACCGGTGCGCGCCCTGACGCGCCGATGCTCGTCGAGGTGGTCGGCGGCGATCTGCGCAGCCGGGCCGACATCGCCGCCGCGGCGGCGGCGCGCTCCGGGCTCGGGCTGTACTCGATGAGCGCCGAGGACATCCCCACCGACGCCGTGGAGCGCGACCGGCTCGCCCGGCTGTGGCAGCGCGAGGCGATCCTGCTGCCCGCCGCGCTGCTCGTGGAGGCCGGCGAACTCGACCGCGACCAGCACGCGGCCACCGACGCGTTCCTGGCCGGGGCCGCCGTTCCCGTCATCGTGTCGAGCCTCGACGTGCGTACGACGGACCGTCCGCACGGCGAGCGGGTGAACGTGCCGCGCCTGGACGACGAGGAGCAACTCGCCCTCTGGTCGGGGGCGTTCGAGGACGTCGTCGACATCAGTCAGGGCGAACTGCGGTCGATGGTCGCGCAGTTCCAGCTGCCGCCCCACGTCGTACGGTCCGCAGCCGCCGCCGTACGCCGTGATCTGCCCGGCGAGGACGAACTCGACGCCGGTCAACTCGCCTGGCGGGCGGGGATGAACGAGGCCCGGATCGGCATGGACGAGCTGGGCCGCCGGATCGAGCCCGAGGCGGGCTGGCAGGACCTGGTGCTGCACGAGCGGCAGACGAGTGTGCTGCGCGAGATCGTCGCGCATGTGCGGCAGCGAGCGACCGTCCACCAGGAGTGGGGATTCGCGGCGACCCTGCGCCGCGGACTCGGCGTCACCGCACTGTTCGCGGGCGGCTCCGGCACGGGCAAGACCCTGGCGGCCGAGGTCATGGCCAAGGAACTCGGCCTCGACCTGTTCGTCATCGACCTGTCCCAGGTGGTCAGCAAATACATCGGCGAGACCGAGAAGAACCTCCGCAGGGTCTTCGACGCGGCCGAACGCGGCGGCGCCCTCCTCCTCTTCGACGAGGCCGACGCCCTCTTCGGCAAGCGCAGCGAGGTCAAGGACAGCCACGACCGGTACGCCAACCTCGAAGTCAGCTATCTGCTGATGCGCATGGAGGCCTACCGAGGTCTCGCGATCCTCACCACCAACATGAAGAAGGCCCTGGACACGGCGTTCATGCGGCGGATCCGCTTCGTCGTCGACTTCCCGTTCCCGGCCGAGTACGAGCGCGCCGAGATCTGGCGCCGCGTGCTGCCGCGGCAGACCCCGACGAAGGGCATCGAGCCGGAGCTGCTGGCCCAACTGACCGTCGCGGGCGGCTCGATCCGCAACATCGCTCTCTCCGGGGCCTTCCTCGCCGCCGAGGAGGGCGACCGGCTGCAGATGCGGCACATGCTCGCGGCAGCCCGCACCGAGTACCTCAAGCTGGACCGCTCCCTGACGCCGGGGGAGGTCCGCGGATGGGTGTGAACAGGGACGTGGGCAGGGCTGCCGCGGGCGGTGAGCCGAGCACGATCCGGGTGGAGATCGGCGAACTCGTCCTCGACGGCTTCCGCGTGGACCCGGACCGGGTCTCCGCCGCGTTCGAGCACGAACTGACCCGGCTGGTCCGCGAACACGGAGTGCCGATGGCGTCCGACGGCGCCCTGACCGTGGACGCGCTGTCCGGACTGCCGCCGCTGCCCGCCGGACTCTCGGCGCGACGGCTCGGCCAGGAGCTGGCGCGCGCGGTGCACGAGGGCCTGAGCGGCCGTGGGGAGGCGACGCCGTGAGCAACTCCCAGACCCAGGACACGAGTTCGGACCAGGCCGCCCAACAGCGCCGCCGCAAGCGCAAGGAGCGCGCCGCCAAGTCCCGTACTCCCGAGCCCAAGGACATCGTCAGCGGCGCCGGACAGCCTCTCGACACCGGCGTCCGAAGGGAGTTGGAGGAACAGCTCGGCCACGACCTCAGCCGCGTACGGCTGCACACCGGCCGGGACGCCGGACAGCTGACGGAACTCCTGGGCGCGGACGCGGTCGCGGTGGGCCAGGACATCTTCTTCCGCGAGGGCGCCTACCGCCCCGGCACAGCGGACGGCCAACGCCTGCTCGCCCACGAGCTGCTGCACACCGTGCAGAACCCGGACGGACTGGGTGCGCTGCGCGCCGGGCGCGAACTGGGCGCGGTGAGTCTGCCGCAGCAGGCGATCGAGCGGGAGGCGGAGTCGGCCGCTCAGGACCTCGTACGCACGGCCGCCGCCCAGGAATCCGCCCCGGAGGTGGAGGCGGGGCAGGCCACGCCCGGCTGGCTGCGGTACGCGACCGTGGACGCCGACCGGAACCGGCTGGAGCAGATCGATCCGGCGACCCTTGTGGACCGGCTGGCGAATTCGGTCGTGCGCTCGCTGCGCGGCGACCCGGAAGACCGCTCGAAGCGTACGCGCAAGCAACTCGCACGGCTGCCCGAGGAGTTGCTCGACGGAGTCCTCGACCGCCTGGAGGACAGGCTGCTCGGCTCGGAGCACGACCGGGTGCTCGACCTGGTCGAGGAGATCGAGGGGGACGGGGATCTTCCGCAGGAGCCTGACTCGTTCGAAGCACCCGCTGTCGAGGCCGACACGGCCGAGGACCTGCGGTTCGAGCGGGAGAGTGAGCGGCGTTCGGCCGAGGAGGAGCGGACGGAGGAGGGCAGGCCCGGTGCGGCTCCGGGGCCGGAGAAGGAGCTGGCCGGTACGGAGGGGGCCGCCGGCTCCACGCCGGAGAACGGGAGCGCCACGCCGGGTGGCGAACCTGAGCAGAACCCGGGCGCCGGTACGGGCACCGGGAGTGACAGCGCGGGGCAGCAGTCGTCCTCGCCCGAGGCGGGACAGGCAGCGAGCGGCACCCCCGGAGGGGCGCAGCAGACCGGCGAGAAGAAGTCCGCGGGCTCCGAGCAGGGCTCTGCGGGCTCCGAGCAGCGCGGGGAAGAGAAGAAGGAAGCCAAGGACGGCGAGGGAAACAAGGCCGACAAGGCCGCTGGGGACGGCAAGGCCGGCAAGGAGGCTGCCGACGAGCGGGACGCCCCGGGGGCGAGCGAGGAGGAGTCCGCGGCCAAGAACCGTCCGGGCGCGGTCGACTCGCTCGTGGCAGGGCAGAAGACGAAGCCGCAGGACAAGGCCGGGCAGCAGAAGCCCACGGGTTCGCCGACCGTCGGCAAGGACATCCGGCTGCCCGGCCCGCTCAGCAGGCTCGACGGCGTACGCGACCAGGATCTCGAAGGCCCTGAGCAGACGGCTGACGAGGATCCCTTCGGTTCCGGGAGCGAGTCGGAGGTCGAGGCCGGGGGCGAGGAGAAGAGCGCCTGGGACATCAAGCTCCAGCCCGAGGACTTCATTCCGGAGCAGGACCCCGACACCTCCGGCGTACCGACCGCGGACGAGGCGGATCCTGGCTCCGCGGCCGGGGCGGCGATGCCGTCGCTCTCCGCGCCTCCGGTGACCAAGGCCGACAAGGTGCAGGCGGAACGGGACGCGGAGGACGCCGAGGACGCGGCGGCGGAGGCCGAATCCGAGTCCGAGGGTGCCGAGGGGCCCGCCGGCGCGGAGGCGTCGGCCGAAACGGCGGAGGTCGGTCCGGGAGACGGGGCCGGGCAGCTCGGCGGCCTTGCGGTGGATCAGGGCGTGACGGCGCCGCCCGCACCGGGCTCTGCGGCGAAGGACCCGAAGAGCGGAGCCGACCCCAAGGCCGGGCCGGTGGCCGCGCAGACGGCGGTGCAGGAAGCCCCGGGCAGGTCCGAGGGCGGCGGTGAAGTGGAGGAGACGGCCGCCAAGGAGGAGAAGGGAACTCCCGCCGGGGGCGAGAAGTCGGGGGGAGCGCAGGAGAAGGCCTCGCCGCAGGCCGGAGGCGGTTCGGGGACGGCCGGGTCCGGGGCCGAGACTGGTCCGGAGCAGAAGACGGATGCGGCCTCGGGCGCGGGCTCGGCGGCTCCTGTGGGTGCGGGCGGTTCGCAGGCTTCCTCGGCTGCGATGCCTTCGGTGGGCAAGGGGGAGCCGACGGCGGAATCGCAGGCACCCTCGTCGGCACGCGACAGCCATGTCTCCGGCAATGCGGCCGGCGGCGGGGGGCAGGGCCAGTCGGCGGGCAATGGAGGCGGGTCGAGCGGGGAGAGTACGCAGACTCCGCCGGCGCAGGAGTCCGCGCCGGCGCCCGCCGCACCGGAACCCGTGAAGTCTGCCGAGGCCCCGGCTCCGGCCTCGACCGAGTCCACTCCGGCTCCCGCACCAGCGGCGTCCGCCGCGAAGGCCGCGCCGGCGCCGAAGGCCAAGGCGGCCAGGTCGGCGCCCGTCGCGAAGGGATCGCGCGGCGGGGGCGGTGGCGGTGGAGGAGGCGGCAGCGCAGCCAAGCCGGCCGCCAAGGGCAAGGGCAAGAAGGACTCGGGCCCGGCCCCGAACCTCTCCCAGGTGTCCCCGGAAGCGGGTCTGTCCACCGCCTCGAACCTCAAGCCACACCAGGCACTTGAGGCCATGGGCGGTGTCGGCGGCTCGGTGGACCGTACCGTCGGCGACGAACACAAGGCGCTCGCCGCCGCGCCGCCCTCGATGCAGCGCCCCGCCGGCGCGCCCCAGACCCTCCAGGGCAAGCCGAAGGCCGACGCACCGGCCCAGTACTCCCAGGATCCGGCCCAGAAGTCCGAGGCCCCCGAGGAGGAGAAGGCCGAGGTCAAGGGCGCCAAGGAGCCCGAGGGCCAGATCGAGGCCGAGAAGGCGGAGGAGCCGGACGGCTGGGACACCTTCAAGATGGCCCTGGGCTTCGGTATCGGCTGGGTCGCGGACAAGCTCGGCTTCGAGGTGGACCCGCAGGAACTGGCGGCGAAGTTCGCCGGGTTGCCGACCAAGGACGAGGCGCTCAAGCAGGCCCAGTCGGGCAACGCGCCCGGCGTGGAGCTGCAGGGCGACGCGGAGCAGACGGCGGGTGAACAGGGTGCCGCGGTCGACACCAAGGGCCAGGAGACCGTCACGACGGGCCGTGACGACGCGGCCCGCCCGATGGGGGAGAACCAGGTCTACCCCGACGCCCCCAAGGAGCAGTTGACGGCGAAGGTGCCCGGCCGGGAGGGCGGCAAGGGTGGTGTGCCCGAGGGCGGCGCGTCCACGGGTGCCGTACCTCCGGAGGCTGCCTCCGAGGTGGCGGAGCACGACAGGGGGCCGCAGTTCAAGGCCGCGTTCAGCGACGGCCAGAAGGGCATGTCCGAGGGGCGGCAGACCAAGGACCGGGACTTCCGCGACTCGCAGGCGAAGCACAAGCAGAAGGTCGACGCCGAGGTCGCGGCGAACACCGAGAGCCAGGCGGGCGAGCGCGAGAAGGCCCTGGGCGACGTCACCGCGCAGCGTGCCGACTGGCGCAAGGAGCAGGACGAGGAGCTCAAGAACCTCGGTACGAAGAAGACCGACCGGCACGACAAGGTCCGCAAGGACGTCCAGGACCGGGAGAAGAAGACCGACGACGACGTCGCCAAGGAGAAAGAGGGCGGCGACAAGAAGATCCGGGACGAGAACACCAAGGCCGAGCAGGACGCCGAGAAGAAGCGCGACGACAGCGTCAACGAGTCGGGCAACTGGATCAGCAAGGCCTTCGACTGGATCAAGCAGAAGGTCATCGAGATCAAGAACGCGATCGTCCGCGTCATCAAAGCGGCGCGGGACGCGGTCATCGGTTTCATCAAGAACTTCAAGGAAACAGTCGAGCGCTGGATCAACGAGGCGCGCAAGTTCATCGTCGACACGGTCAAGAATCTCATCAACGATCTGATCGAATTCGCGAAGGCCCTGGTTCGGGGAATCATCGAACTGGCCAACCGGATCCGGAAGTTCATCAGTTCCCTGATCTCGGCCGCGATCGCCTTGGTGAACCGGCTGGCCAAATTCCTGCGGCAGGTCATCACGGATCTGCTGAATGCCATCGGCAAGTTGCTGGGCAGCATCCTGAGCATCCTGAGGAAGATGCTGCTCGACGTGGTCAAGGCCGTGGTGGCGGCGGTCAAGACGGTCCTGGAATACGCCTCCAAACTCCTCAGCGCACTGGGCGAGTTCATGATGATCGCGGTCGACTTCCTCTCCGACCCGGGCGGCTGGCTGAGCGGCGCCAAGAACTCCGCGGTGGACGGGGCGAAGAACCACCTCTTCCGCGAGGTCCAGACGGCTGTCAAACAGTGGTTCCAGTCGAAGATCGAGGAGATCATCGGCATCCCGAAGGCCATGATCGACAAGCTCATCAAGGGTGGCTTCACCCTGGAGCGGATCGTCAAGGAGACGTGGGACGCGATCGTCCCCCAACTCCCCTTCATCATCGGCGAACTGGTCATCACGAAGGTCATCGCGAAGCTCATCCCCGGCGCGGGCTGGGCGATGGCGGTCATCGACGCCATCCGCACGGCGATCGGTGCCCTGAGCGAGATCCTGCGCGCGATCGGTGCGGTCATCACCTGGCTGAAGTCGGTCCGCCAGGGCGGCGCGGGCATCCTGTTCGCGAAGGCGGTGGCGGCCGGCATCGTCGCCCTCCTCGAACTCGCCTACGAGTTCCTGCTGAGCGGGATCGGCAAGTACGTGGCGAAGGTGGGCCGCCGTCTGAAGGGCGTCGCGGCGAACCTCGGCAAGGAGAAGCCGGGCGCGGGCGGCGGCAAGGGCCCTGCGGGCCAGGGGTCGGACGACCGGGGCGGCGACAGGAAGCCCCAGACCCAGACCGCGGCCCCGAAGCAGCCAGGCCCCGATGGCAGGCCTTCTTCCGGCACCCCGGCCACCACCGGGCCGCGGACCGGTACGACGACCACTGTCCCTGGGAAGCCCACAGCCCCCGCCCCGAAGAAGCCCGCGACGCCCGGCCCGGCCAAGGACGGTGCCAAGGACGCCCCCGGCAAGCCCAAGACCCCCGCCGACGGCAAGAAGCCCACGGGCAACGACAAGAACGGCAAGCCGAAGGACAGGGACGACGAGCGCCCGGACACCCGCCCGACCCCGTCCCCGAAGCCCAAGCCGCAACCGGCCCCCCGCCCGAAGCCGAAGCCCGAACCGGAGACAGGCCCCCGCCCGAAGGACGACACCCGGGGCAAGCCTCAGGAGGACAAGGGCGCCAGCACGCCCAAGACCGACAACAAGACTCCTGACAAGCCCAAGGATCAGGACCAGGACCCCAGCAGGCCCACGGACAAGAACGGCGACAAGGGCACCTCGGGCAAGCCGAGGCCCGACAAGGACGCCCCCGGCAAACCGAAGCCGGACAGGGACGCCCCAGGGAAGCCGAAGCGCGACAAGGACGGACCGGGCAAGCCCAAGGACGGCGACAGCAGGAAGCCCAAGCACACAAAGGACGACGGCAAGCGGAAGTCCGACAAGGACGGGCCGGACAAGGTCAGGCAGGACAAGCAGGAGAAGAAGGACGAGCGGAAGCAGGAGGAGGACTCCCCGGAGTCCAAGCAGTCGCAGCTGAACCGGATCATCGCCCGGATCCGACCTCCGCTCCAGGAGAAGCTCAGCAAGGGTATGGACGAGTCGGTTCACAAGTCCCTGCTCGATTCATGGCGAGTCTGGTACCGCCTCACCAGTCTCAAGAAGACCGGCCATCCCGACTTCAGCGTGACAGCAAAACTCAATCCCTCAGGAACCGTGACCCCTGGATACACCGAAGCTGAAGATCAGCGCACGTACAAACGGGTGAGGCACGCGGACTACATGAAAAACCAGCCCGAACCCGACCTCCCGTATCCCAGGATTCCTGATTTTCAGGACGGTGCGCTCGCCAGGAACTTCGAGGCGGAGTATCTGAACAAGCATCTGTACAAGAAGACCCCGAGCGACACGGGGATCAGCGCGGCCGCCGGTAAAGCGGACAAGCAGGAGCCCATTGGCTTCCGCTACATCAACAAGTACGACCTCAACAGGGACACCAGTAACCAGTGGGTCCGCATGCATCTGCTCACCGAACGTCTCGGTGGGCCGGCCAAGGGGACCAATCTCGTACCGGCGGAGAGTAAAGTGAACAACCCCTTGTTCAAGAAGGCCATCGAGGAATTCCCCGAGAAGGCCCTGTCCAGCGGGGCCAGGGACATGGTCTGGTATCGGATCAACCTCACCTACCACGACGGCGACATACCTGGGTTTCCGCAGACGATCAGTGCGGCTTGGGGTACCTATTCGTATGACCGGGCCCGTAAGAAATGGAACAAGGAACCTGCCATCGCCGGACAGCCACCCTCCTATACGACGCCTCCTCTGAAGAAACCGCCGGCCTACGACGGCGAGAAGAGTCGCGTCTATGTGAACAAGGACACCGCGACCCGTATGTTCCGCATGCTGGATGTGAGTCCGTCGTTCGCCAAGGCTGTAGTGGAAGTCCGTAAGACAGGTCCCAGTGATCCAGGACCCGGCAACATCATCGAGTTGACGAACCGACTGATCGCTCACCCCGGACGGGGGCGAATCCCCGACTTCGTCAGGGGAATCGGTCGGCTCACCAGGCTCGACGCACAGGGAAACATCAGGTACCGAGACTAGGCGACAGGTCGCGAAAGAAGGGGTCGGGATGCGGGAACCAACACATCTTGAGTCGGCACACATCGACTCGTTCAACGAAATTCTCAACAGTGAGTCGATAACTGTCGAGCATGAGGAGTTCAGGGAGCTCGGGGAAGTGGTCGACGCCACGCCGGGCGTTTTCTCGCTACTGCCAGAGTGGAAGGATGTCATCCTTGGGGCCGAGCTCCACAGGAAGACGCCGCGCTTCAACGGCCTGGGCTGCCACTGGAACACCAACGAGGAACTTCCTTCCTTCGGTGGAGAATTCTGGATCACGGATGTTTACGTATCCCTCCTGCAGGACCCTCCGGATCTCGCATGGGAGGGATCGCCCGACGAAGAGCGACGCCTGTTCGAGGAATTCCGGGTCATCGATTCGACGCCCAGTGCCGCGACGGGGCAGATGACGGCGATCCGGGTCCAGCCAAACGTCGACCCGTTGGAAATCTGGTATTTCGATATGAATCTCAACACGGTGGAAGGTTGGGATCGGCAATACGTCCGTATGAATCTGACGTATCCGGAGTACCTCAATGCCTTGCTTCTCACGAAAGGGACTTTCGGATGGCAGTATCTGTACGCCGACGTATCTCTGCGGAGTGAGGGGTTCGAAGGCGTAGTTTATGCGCTGGAGAGCATGATCGAAGTTTTTCCCGACGTCTTTCCCGGGCAGGACTACGCCTCCCTGGCAGACCGTCTCCAGGAGCGCCTGTGACCCGCTACGCCGACATCCCCAAGCCCATACGCTCCGGAATAGTAGTCGTCGACCCCGACCGCGGCACCCCCCAGCGCATAATCGTTCTCCAATTCAACCCCGACACCCTGGAACGCAGTCTCTCTCCCCAATCCGCCGGAGGCAGCGGCGACTCAGGCGGAGGCGGCAGCGGGACCGGAGACAGAAACGAAGCCCTCCGCCTCAAGGGCCCCGCCCAGGAGACCTGGAAGTTCACCGCCGAGATCGACGCCACCGATCAGTTGGAGGTCGCGGCGCCCGACGGCATCCACCCCCAGCTCGCCACGCTCGAAATGCTGGTGCAGCCGACCACGGCCCAGCTGCGCGCCGCGATGCGGCTGGCGAAGCAGGGCACCATCGAGATCAGCCCGATCGAGATGCCCTTGACGTTGTTCACGTGGGGGAGCAAGCGGGTCATGCCCGTGCGGCTGACCGAGCTGTCCGTCAACGAGTCCGCGTTCGACGTGAACCTCAATCCGATCCGGGCCTCGCTCAGCATCGGCATGAAGATCCTCACCGTCAGCGACCTGCCCGCCGGACACCGCGGCGCCGACCTCTACATGGCGCACCTCGCGCAGAAGGAGCGCCTCGCGGCCGCCGCACGGGGCGGCAGCCTCGGCGGACTCGGGCTCACGGGAACAGGCGCCGGCGCACTGAGCGGAAGGGGCTGAGACCCACACCATGCCCGACATCGAGCCCTACGAGAACGCCCTGGACGCCATCCCCGGCGCCCACCCCTACCCCCGCTCCAGCCGCTACCACGACGCGGAGATCGGGATCCACCGCCAGCCGGACGGCACCGAAGTCCGGTACGCCAAGCGCCGGTTGCTGCCACCGCTGGCTCAAGGCGAGGACGACGGCCAGAGCCACACCGTCAGCGGCGGCGAGCGCCCCGACCTCCTCGGGCAGCGCTACTTCGGCGACCCCGCCCAGTGGTGGCAGATCGCCGACGCCAACCCCGTACTCGATCCACGGGAGTTGACCGACGAGGCGGGCAAGGTGATCGAGATACCCCTCGCCGGCGGCTTCCCGCGGGGAGACCGGGGGGACCGGCGTGTTTGACGTGCCCGTGGGGCAGGGCCCCGTGCACATCACCCTCCAGATGGGGCCGAAGCTGACCCGGCCCGTCCCCCAGGAGGTGACGGAGGCGCTGCTCTCCGCCCAGATCACCGCCACCGCCGGCGAACGAAGCGGCTTCCAGCTCGCCTTCGACCTCACCAAGAACGGGCTCATCAGCCGCACCCTGCTCCCGGAGGGCTTCTTCGACCCGAAGACCCGCGTGATCGTCTCCGTGAGCGTGAAGGGCACCCCCGACGTGCTGCTCGACGGGCTGATCGTGCGTCAGGAGGTCGGCGCCAGCAACCAGCCCGGCCACTCCACGCTCACCGTCACCGGCGAGGACCTGTCGCTGCTCATGGACCTGGAGGAGCGGACCGACCGCTACCCCAACCTGCCGCCGTCCGAGCGCGTCCTCGCCATCCTGCGCCGCTACTCCGACTACGGCATCCGGCCGGACGTCTACACGGAGAAGGTGTCCCAGCCCCCGCACCAGGATCTGCGCGTGCACTACCAGACCGGCACGGACCTGCAGTACGTCACCGAGCTGGCCCGCGCCAACGGCTACACCTTCTATCTGGAGCCGGGCCCCAACCCCGGGCAGTCGTCCGCCCGTTGGGGGCCGGAAGTTCGCCTCGGCATCCGCCAGCACGCCCTCAACGTCAACATGGACAGCAACTCCACCGTCGACCAGCTGACGTTCGCCTACGACGGGACCGCGCGAGAAGAGCCGCAGGCCCGCTGGCAGGACCCCGGCACCCGGCAGTCCACCCTCCTGCCCCAACCGCCGATCAGCCCGCTGCGCCCGCCCCTCGGCAAACGGCCCACCCCGGCCCTCAAGCGCAGGACCCTGTCCGGCACCGCGAAGCAGCAACGGGAGCAGGCCGAGGCGGAGTTGCTCGCCCGCGCCGCCGTCTCCGCCGACGTCATCTCGGGCTCCGGCTCGCTCGACGTCAACCGGCACGGCTACATCCTGCAGCCCCGCCAGCTGGTCGGTGTGCGGGGCGCCGGACGGGCGTACGACGGCGACTACTACGTCAAGTCCGTCACGCACAACCTGCGGCCGGGCTCGTACCAGCAGAACTTCACCGTCTCGCGGGAGGGACTGGAAGCCAGGAGCGCCTACGTCAGGCCCTGACCCGCACCGCACGCGTCACCACGCGTCACCACGCGTCACCACGCGTCACCACGCGTCACTACGTAACACCCCACAGACCAGGAGCAGTTCAGCATGGCGGCACCCAGCAATCGCTACCTCGGCAAGTTCCGCGGCCGGGTCGTCGACAACGACGACCCGCTGCACATCGGCCGGATCACCGTCGAGGTCCCGGACGTCCTGGGGGACGAGCCGTCGACGTGGGCGCTGCCCTGCCTGCCGTTCACCGGGCCGCAGGCGGGTCAGTTCGTGGTGCCGCCGCCGGGGGCCGGTGTGTGGGTCGAGTTCGAGCAGGGCGACCCCAGCTTCCCGGTGTGGACGGGGTGTTGGTACGGCGAGGAGGCCGAACTGCCGCCGGATGCCCGCCGTCTCGTACAGCCCGCCTCGCAGGCCAAGCCCGTGGTGGTGCAGACACCCGAGGCGCACAAGATCGTGATGAGCGATCCGCCCGGCGCCGACCAGGGAATCCTGCTGCAGGCCCAGGGTGGCGCGTACATCCGCATCACCAGGGAAGCCGTCGTGATCTCCAACGGCCTCGGCGCGGAGGTCGTGCTGCGCGGCAACCAAGTGGACATCAACGAGGGCCAGTTGACCATCGCGTCGAAGCGATAGGAACGGGGAGAGAAGAACGTGTCCGGGATATCAGGGAACCTGCTCGGCGCCGGTGCCGTGATCAGCTGCCCGCACGGCGGCCGGGCCACCGCCGCCAACACAGCCGCCTCCGCCGTGCTTATGGACGGCATGTCCGTCGCCACGGCCGCGCACGGCTACGTCGTCACCGGCTGCCCGCACACCGTCGGCGGCGTGCCCGCGCCGTGCGTCTCCGTCCGCTGGACGGCGGACGGTACCGGAGTCACCGTCGGCGGCGCGTCCGTGCTGCTCGACACCTCCGCGGCCCAGTGCTTCACGGCGGCCTTCGTGCCGCAGGGGCCGCCCGTCGTCCAGGCCGCGCAGCGAAAGGTGACCGTCCGATGAGCCCGCGCAGCCACCCGCGCACCGACATCGCGTTCCCCTTCAGGGCCGACCGCCGGGGCCGCACCGCGCACGCGGACCGCGACGAGCATGTCCGCGACCTGATCGAGCAGGTGCTGTTCACCAGCCCCGGCGAGCGCCTGATGCGCCCCGACTTCGGCTGCGGACTGCTCGACCTGGTGTTCGCCCCCAACAGCCCCGAACTCACCAGCACCATCGAACTCTCCGTGCACGCCTCCTTGCAGCGCTGGCTCGGCGACCTCATCGACGTGGAGGCCCTGGACGTGGTCAGCGAGGACAACGCCGTCCGCGTGTACCTCTCGTACGCCGTGCACGCGACCGGAACCCGGCGCGACGACGTCTTCGAAGGGAGGACCGCCGCATGACCGGCACGAGTGCGACCACCTCCCGTCGGGCGAAGGTAAGAGCCGCCCAGCTCAACGGAGTTGACACGGTCGAGGTCGGTGACGACGGGCTCACGCTCACCGTCACGTTCCTCGGCAAGGCCCCGCACGGCCTGTGCGCCGAGAACGTACGCATCGACGGCGGCCGCCGTGTCGCAGGCATCGAGGCTGTGGACGTGAGCGTCGAGCGCGAGGAGGACCCCGAGCTCGACGACCGGCTGTACGTCACCCTCGACAAGGCCGGCGACACCTCCCGCTACCGGCTCTCCCTCGTGGAGACCGACCCGTACGGACGCCCCGGCACGGAACCCTTCCGCGGCTTCGACCAGCGCTACCACAGCGCGGCCTTCTCCTTCCGGCCCGACTGCCCGACGCCTTTCGACTGCGAGGAAGAGCCCCTGCACACGCGGGAGTTCCCCGAAGCGCCGGTCGTCGACTACACCGCCCGCGACTACGAGACCATCCGCAAGCTGCTCCTCGACCGGCTCGCGCTCACCACCCCCGACTGGATCGAACGCAACCCCGCCGACCTCGGCATGACTCTCGTCGAGCTGCTCGCGTACACCGGCGACCAGATCAGCTACCAGCAGGACGCGGTGGCCACCGAGGCGTACCTCGACACCGCGCGCCGCCGGGTCTCCGTACGCCGCCACGTCCGGCTCATCGACTACGCGATGCACGACGGCTGCAACGCCCGCGCGTACGTCACCGTGGAGACCGCAGGCGAGCACACCCTGCTCCCGGGCACGTTCCGCTTCGCCTCCGTCGACGTACGCACCCTCGACCCGCACGACCGCCCGGAGCCCGGCACGGTCATCGCCGACGGAGACCTCGCCGAACTCGACGAGCGCGGATCGGTCGAGGTCTTCGAACCGGTCGCCGCAGCCGACCCGTTGGAGCTGCGGGCCGCCCACAACGCGATCCGCCTGTGGACCTGGGGCGGCGAGGTGTCCGCCCTGCCCAAGGGGGCGACCGCCGCCACCCTGCGCGACGAGTGGCGCGACGCGGAGACCTGCGAGGAACGCCAACTCGATCTGAAGCCCGGCGACTTGCTCGTACTGGAGGAAGCGAAGGGACCGCGCACCGGCACCCCAGGCGACGCCGACCCGGCCCACCGTCAGGTCGTACGCCTGACCTCCGTCACCCCCGGCGTCGACCGCATCGAGGACCAGCCGGTCCTGGAGGTCACCTGGGCCGCCGAGGACGCGCTGCGCTTCGGCTTCTGCCTCGCCACCCGCGGCGGACGCGACTGCGAGCCCGTCGAGGATGTGACGATCGCGCGCGGCAACGTCGTCCTCGTCGACCACGGCCGTTCGCTGAACTGGTGCGGCGACGGTCTGCCGGAGACGGTGACCGTGCCGCCCGTGCCCGCCGTCGTCGGCTCCTGCGACGCTCCTGCCTTCGGCTGCCGGGACCACGACGAGGGCAACGCGCCCGCAAGGCTCATCAACTCCCTTACGGACCAGGCCGAGTGCGGCGACCCCCTCACCGCGGACGACATCCGCGAGCTGTTCGAGGTCGTCGGAGAGGACGCGACCGTACGCGCCGGGCTCGGCATCGAACTCGCTGGGCAGCGGCAGGAACGCGTAGTGCCGGGCACGGCGTACGCACAGGTCGCGGCCCTCAGGACGCTGCTCGCGCAGTCCGTCTACCCCGGCATCCAGCCCCGCTTCCGGCCGGTCCTCGGGCGCTCACCCGTGGCGCAGGCCGTACCGTTCCCCGAGCCGCGGGCCGTCGCCACCGGCCAGGCGGAGCGGATCGGCGCCATCCCCGGGCGGGTCAGGCAGCGACTGGTCGAGCTGTGGCGCAGCGCCCGTGACCGCGACGGGCTGAGCCAGGAGGAGATCGCCGAACTCACCGTGATCTACGGCCTGAAGGTCCTGGAACGGCTCGAACTCCGCGTTCACCCCGTCCGCGCCCTGCGTGAACTCCTGTACCGCAGTGACTCGTTGCTCGACGCGAAGCTGCGTCGCGTAGAGGTGCTCACGGCACGGGCCCGCGCGGGAGCGGTCCTCGACGGGCACATCGCCTGGGAGATCGCGCACAGTTGGGGACCGGCGTACGCGGCCGGACTGCACCCCGACGAGCTGGTGCTGCGCGGCTCCGCCTCGGCGGCGCTCCGGCACGACCCGCGCCGGGCACTGCCCGCCGTACGGCTCCACAACGGCGATGGCGACGGTGACGGTGATGGTGACGGAGGCCTGACCTGGGAGCCGCGCCGCGATCTTCTCGAAAGCACCCCCCGGGACCGGCACTTCGTCGGCGAACTGGAGGACGACGGACGGCTCGCCCTGCGCTTCGGCGACGGCCGGCACGGCGCGAGGCCGACCCCCGGCGCCCGGCTCGAACTCCGCTACCGGCTCGGCGGCGGCACCGCGGGCAACGTCGGCGCCGAAGCCATCAACCACCTGGTCATCTGCGGCGACGGTGAAGGCGAAGAGCCGCCAGTGGTGGGCGGGGTACGCAACCCGCTGCCCGCCGTCGGCGGCGTGGAGCCCGAACCGATCGAGCAGGTACGCCAGTTGGCCCCGCTCGACCTGCGCAGGACCCGGCTGCGCGCCGTCACCGCCGACGACTACGCGGCCCTCGCGTCCGCCCTCCCTGGGGTCCAGCGGGCCGCCGCCGAGATCCGCTGGACCGGCAGCGTCCAGGAGGCCCACATCGCCGTCGACGCCTACGGCACCGGCGCCCCCACGGACGTACTGCTCGCCGAGGTGGCCCAGTCCCTGGAGGCCTACCGGCGCATCGGCCACGACCTCGTGGTCGGCCCCGCCCGGCCGGTGCCGCTCGACATCGCACTGACCGTGTGCGCCAAGCCCGGCCACCAGCACGGGCAGATCCTGGCCGAGCTGTACCGCGTGCTCGGCAGCGGCCGGCTCCCGGGCGGACGACTCGGCTTCTTCCACCCGGACGCGCTGACCTTCGGCGAACCGGTCCGGCTCAGCCGCCTGGTCGCCGTCGCGGCCGCGGTGGCGGGCGTCGAGAGCGTCCAGGTCACCCGCCTGCGAAGGCAGTTCCACGAGGACCGAGGAGAGAGGGAGGACGGCGTGCTGCGGCTCGGCCCGCTGGAGATCGCCACCTGCGACAACGACCCCGACCGGCCGGAGAACGGCCTGCTGGCGATATCCCTCGGAGGTGCCCGATGAGCGACAACGACGAGTGCACCTGCGGCGGCACGTGCGACAGCGGTGCGCCCGGTGGCGGCACGTGCGGCGGCCACGACGAGCGCTTGGCGCCCACCCCCGTGCACAACCCGCCCGGCCGCACCGCCCTCGACTACCGCGTCGGCGAGTACGGCTCCTTCCTGGCGGCCCTGCGCGACCGGCTCGCCTCACCCGCGTACCCGGCACTGGGGGGCCTGACCGTCCGGACGCCCGACGATCCGGCGATCGGCCTGCTCGACGCCACCGCCGTCCTCGGTGACCTGCTCACCTTCCACTCCGAGCGGATCGCCGACGAGGCCTATCTGCGCACGGCGAACGAGCACCGCTCGCTCGCGCTGCTCGGCCGGCTGGTCGGCCACCGGCCGCGGCCCGGGGTCGCCGCCTCCACTCATCTTGCGTACAGCCTCGAACGCGATCCGCGTGCCGAGACCCTGCCCGTCGTGATCCCCCGAGGGGCGCGCAGCCACAGTGTGCCCGCGTCCGCCGACGAGGAGTCGCAGACCTTCGAGACCGGCCGTGACCTCACGGCGCGCTGGGACTGGAACGAGCTGCAGGTCCGCCGTCGCCGCCCCTCCCTCGTCACTCCGGCGGACCTGGAGCGCCGCTCCGAACTCTTCGTGGAGGGGACCGCCAACTCCCTGCGGACCGGCGACCAGTTGCTTTTCGTCTTCGGTGAGCAGGCGGGCGGGGAGCGGAAGTTGCTGCCCGTGGCGAACGTACGGGTGGACCGGGACGACGAGATCACCGCGATCAGCCTGCCCAGGTCGGCCCCGCCCACCTTCAAGGAACTCGTCGACGAGGTCCGGCGCTGGACCGCCGAGCCGGAGGCCCCGGGCGAACCCGGCGACGAGCCGCCCACCCCGGAGGTCCCCAACCCGCGCCCGGTCAGCCGCCTGATCGAGGACTTCGACGATCAGGTCCTCGCGCCGCTGCGCACCGACCTGGACGGGATCAAGACCCCGGAGCGCCTCGCGGCCCGCCTCGCCGAGCCGCTCGAACGCCTCGGGGAGGCCCAGGTCCTCGCGACGCCGTACGAGGATGTGGCGGCGTGGTTCGAGCAGTTGGAGGCCGTGCTGGCCGAACTGGCCGAGCGCGCACTGGAGTCGGCGCCCTCCCAGCCCGTGCCGGAAGAGGACGCGCCGAGCGCACCGGTGGCCAAGAGCGCGGCGGCGGCAAGCACGAGCACGGCCACAGGGCAGCGCGACGCCGCCCTCCAGGCCCTCGGTTCCGTCCTGCCCGCGCTCCGCGGCAAGGCACCGGCTCCCGCGCCCGCACCGGCCGCGGGCGCCCAGCCCCGGCGCCCCGGCGCGGACACGGCCCGGCTGCTGTCGGCCCTCAACCCCGGTCTGAGCGGCCTCTACCCGGCCTGGCGGACGGCCGCCGCCCCCGGCACGCCGAAGCTCCTGCGGGAACTCCTCGCCATGCGGGTGACCGCGGCGCCCTTCGGGGCCATGGCCCCGCTCAAGCCCGTCCAGGACGAGAAGGGCCGGGTCATCCGCACCGCGGACTGGCCCCTGACCGGCGCCACGCTCGTCAGCATGCGCGTCGTGTACGACACCGCCGGCAAGGTCCCGGTGCGGGCGGAGTTCCAGTACGTCGAGGGCAGCAGCTCCGACCAGCGCGCCGAGAACCTGCCGGTCGCGCAGCCGGTCACCTTCGCCCTCGGCACCGGCGAGGTCAACCTGTCCACCCGCGCGGGCCAGGACCGTGAACTGAGCTGGCTCAACCGCCGTCCCACCGACTCCCAGGAACCGGGCGTCACCGCGGTCCTCAGCGCGGGCCTGCCCGAACGCACCCTGTTCGTGTCGCGCCCGGGCGAGGACGGTCTGGTCCAGGTGGGCGTGCACAACGGCACCTCGGAGCAGATCGCCCTGCGGCCGGGCGCGAGGGAGCAGTTCACCCACGGCGAGTACGAGGTGAGCCTCACGTACACCGTGGGCAGCGCCGCGCCCCACGTGGAGATCGTCATCGCCTCGAAGCCGGCGCCCACCAACCGCCGCGTGCTGCAACTGGAGAGCGTGCACGACGGCATCACCGTCGGCAGCTGGGTCGCGATCCAGCGCCCCGGCAAGGGAGTCGAGGGAGGCGTTCCCGGCGACGCGAAGCTCGCGTTCGTCACCACGAAGGTGCTGGCCGCCCGCACGGCCGCGTACACCAACTACGGCATCACCGGCCGGGGCACCGAACTCGTGCTGGCCGACCCGTGGTTGGACGAGTTCGACGTCCTGCTCTCGCACATCCGCGACACCACCGTGCACGCGGCGGGCGAGCCGCTCCGCCCGGCCGACGAGCCGCTCGGCGAGGACGTGCACGGCAACGAGATCGAACTCGCCCAGCTGTACGACGGGTTGCGGGCGGGCCGCACCCTGATCGTTGGCGGCGAACGCAGCGACATACCCGGCATCGCGGGCGGCGTCGAGGCCTCCGAAGTCGTCACCATCGCCGCCGCCGACCCCGCCGTCGACCCCCAACTGCCGGGTGACCACGTCCACACCAAGCTCACCCTGACCACGGATCTCGCCTACCGCTACCGGCGCGAGACGGTGAAGATCCTCGGCAACGTGGTCGAGGCGACGCACGGCGAGGGCCGGGACGAGCCGATCGGCAGCGGCGACTCGGACCGTACGAACCAGACGTTCGCGCTCTGGCAGTCCCCGCTCACCTGGCTCGCCGACGACAACCCCCTCGGCGCCACACCCGCCCTTGAGGTGAGGGTCGACGGAGTGCGCTGGCACGAGGTCGACAGCCTCGCCGGGCGGGGACCGCGCGAGCGCGTCTACATCACCGGCACCACCGCCGACGGCCGCACCACCGTGACCTTCGGCGACGGCGTGCACGGCGCGCGCCTGCCCAGCGGCCACGAGAACATCAGGGCCCGCTACCGCTTCGGCAGCGGCAAGGCCGCCAACGTCGCCGCGGGCCGTATCACCCAGGCCCTCACCCGCCCTCTCGGCGTCACCGCGGTCACCAACCCCCGCCCCGCCACGGGCGGCGCCGACGCGGACGGGCCAGGACTGACGCGGCGTACGGTACCGCTGGCCGTCTCGGCCCTGGACCGCCTGGTGTCGGAGGCCGACTACGAGGACTTCGCGCGCTCCCGGGCCGGCATCGGCCGGGCCGCCGCGCGCGAACTCTTCGACGGACGCCGCCGCGTGCTGCACGTGACGGTCGCGGGCACGGACGACGTGCCCATCGCCGAGGACTCGGACCTCCTCAGGGCCCTGCGCGGCGCCCTCACCGAGTACGGCGACACGAACCTCCCGGTCCGCGTGGACGTACGCGAACTCGTCGCGCTGCTCGTGTCCGCGAACGTGAAGGTGGCACCCGACCACACCTGGCAGCTCGTCGAACCACGCCTGCGCCAGGCCCTGCTGCGCCGACTCGGCTACGAGGGACGGGAGTTGGGCCGACCGGCCCGGCTGTCGGACGTCCTGGCCACGGCACATCAGGTCCCCGGCGTCGACTACATCGACGTCGACGTCTTCACCGGCGTACCCGCCTCCGCGACCGCCGCGGAGCTCACCAGGCTGCTCGCCGACCCGGGCGTACCGAAGGCGTCGGTCCCGGCGCGCGGGGCCACGTACGACGAGAAGATCCACACCGTCCGCAAGAAGGACGGCGAGACGCTGTCGGCGATCTGCGCCCGCTACGGGATCCCGCTCGCCGAACTCCTGCGCCTGAACCCCGACATCACCGACACCCGCCGCCTGGCGAAGGGCCGTTCGGTGTTCGTCTTCCGCGGCATCCGCCCGGCCCAGCTCGCACTGCTGTCGCCGAAGGCCGCGGACACCCTGATTCTGACGGAGGTCAAGTGATGTTCCCGGACACCCAGTTCGAGACGGAGGCCGTGTGATGTCCAGGGAACCGGACGGACTCGCCGAACTGCTCCCGCAGTGGCACCGGTTGCGGGACGCCCAGGAGGGTGAACCGCTGCGCGCCCTGCTCGCCGTCATGGCCGAGCAGCTCGACCTCGTACGCACCGGAGTCGAGCAGGGCTACGAGGACCTGTTCGTCGAGACGGCGGCCCTCTGGGTGCTGCCGTACCTCGGCGACCTGGTCGGGTACCGGACGCTGCCGGGCTACGAGCGTGTGCTCAGCACCGGTCTGCGCGGCGGGAGTTCGGCCGCGCTCACAGAGGCGGTCGCACCGCGCCGCGACGTGGCGGCCACCGTCGCCAACCGCCGCCGCAAGGGCACACTCCACCTCCTGGAGGAGATCTCGGAGCAGGTGGCGGGCTGGCCCGCACGGGCCGTGGAGCTCTCCCGCCAGGTCTCCCACCAGCAACCGGTGAAGCTCTACGGGACCGGGGGCGGCGCCCACCGCGGCACACGCGGCCGGCTCGCCGACCTCAGGGACGGCTCGGCGCTCGACCTGGCGGGCAGCCCCTTCGGCGAGGTGGCCCGCTCGGCCGACGTGCGCAGGGCCGACTCCCGCTACCGGCAAGGGGGTTGGACCCCGGCCGGCGTCGGACTCTTCGTATGGCGGCTGAAGGCGTACTCGCTGACGTCCTCACCGGCGTACTGCATCGACCGGGCCCGCAACCTGTACACCTTCTCCATCCTCGGCAACGACACCCCGCTGGTCACCAAGCCGGTCCCGGAGCCGTCGGCCACGCACATCGCTGCGATCGACAACGTCCCGGCGTTCATCGGCCGCCACCAGCTCCACGACCGCCTCGCCGACTACTACGGCCCCGGCAAGAGCTTCGTGATCCGGCGCGACGGCGAGGACAAGCCCGTACCGCCCTCCGACATCGTGGTCGCCGACCTGTCGGACTGGCGCTACCGGCCCAAGCGGGGCCAGGTCGCGGTCGACCCCGAGCTCGGCCGGATCGCGTTCGGCTCGCGGTCCGCGCCCCGGCAGGGCGTGTGGGTCGACTACCACTACGGGTCCGGCGCCGACATGGGCGGCGGCGAGTACGTACGGGACCGCGAGCCCCGCCCGGACGCGGCCTTCTACCGGGTCGGCCCGGGGGAGACGTACCGGCAGATCATGGACGCGTACCGGGACTGGCAGAACGACCGCCGGGCGGGCCGCTGCGGGCCCGAGGGCATCATCGAGATCACGCACAGCGGCGCCTACCAGGAGCAGCTGGACTTCGACCTCGACCCGGGCGACCGCCTCGAACTGCGCGCGGCCGAGGGCGCCCGGCCGGTGATCCGCCTCCTCGACTGGTACAGCAACCGCCCCGACGCCCTCAACATCCGTGCCGTGTCGGAGGACTGCGCGCCCGGCGAGCGGCCGCGGATCGTGCTCGACGGACTGCTGGTCGCCGGTCGCGGCATCAACGTCACGGGCGAGATGGGCGCGGTCGTCGTACGCCACTCGACGCTCGTGCCCGGCTGGTCCCTGGAGCCGGAGTGCGACCCGCACTCGCCCGAGGAGCCGAGCATCGTCCTGGACCGCACCACCGCGTGCCTCCAGGTCGAGCACAGCATCCTCGGCACGATCGAGGTCATCGGCGACGAGGTCTCCGAGGAACCCCTCGACATCCATCTGCGCGACAGCATCCTGGACGCCACCGCCGACGACCGGGAGGCACTCTCCGCCCCCGACTGCCGGCACGCCCACGCCGTCCTGCACCTGCACCGGACCACCGTGATCGGCGAGATCCACACGCACGCCGTACAGATCGCCGAGAACTCGGTCTTCACCGGACGGCTGCACGTGGCCCGGCGCGGCATCGGCTGCCTGCGCTTCTCGTACGTCCCCAGCGGTTCGCGCACCCCGCGCCGGTACCGCTGCCAGCCCGATCTGGCCGGCCCGGCCCAAGCCGCCCGCGTACGACCGCTGTTCACGTCACAGCGCTACGGGACGCCCTGGTACGGGCTGTTGGCCGACCGGTGTGCCGAGGAGATCCGGCGCGGCGCGGAGGACGGCGCCGAACTCGGCGCCTTCCACGACCTGTACCGGCCGCAGCGCGAGGACAGTCTGCGGGCGCGGCTCGCGGAGTACACGCCCGCGGGGACGGACGCGGGGATCTTCTTCGTGACCTGAGCCCCTCCCCGCCAGCATCCGACGAGCCTTTCGAACCCGCACGCATATTCCTGAACCTGGGGGACTCCCTTCATGCACGCAGATCTCTCCCGCTCCACGTTCCGCCCGGAGCGGCACTACTCGGCGGTCATAGCCCAGCAGGGCCGCGTCCAGCTCGACGCCGATGCCAACGAGCAGACCGCCATCCAGCTCCACACGGCCCGCACCCTCACCGCCGACCTGATCGGCCCGCACGGCGGTCCTCGCGACGCCGCCGGATTCCGGATCGAGTACGTCGGCGGCAAGCACGACATCGACACCCTGTACATCCACGGCGGCCGCTACTACGTCGACGGCATCCTGTGCGACGCGGACCGGCCGGACCTCGGCACCCCCGTGCCGGACGCGGACGCCGACGCCGACGAGTCGACCGCCGCGCAGCCGCCCGCGTACTGGACCTACTGGGACCAGCCGGACGGCTTCCGCGACCCGGAGAAGCCCGGCGACCGGCTGCCCTCGCCCGCCCAGGAGCCGTTCCTCGTCTACCTGAACGTGTGGGAGCGCTCGGTCACCGCCGCCGAGGACCCGGCGCTGCGCGAGGTCGCGCTCGGCACGGCGATGCCGGACACCGCCGCGCGCGCCAAGGTCGTCTGGCAGGTCCTGCCGCTGGCCCTCGCCGAGCTGGAGACCGAGGAGAGCGACCCGTCCAAGGAAGTGGTCCGCGCGGCCTTCGCGCGCTGGGCGCAGCAGCAGGCCGCCTCCTCGGCCCGGCTCGCGGCCCGCGCCGAGCGGCCCGACCACGCCGACGAGGACCCGTGCCTGGTCAAGCCGGACGCCCGCTACCGGGGCCCGGAGAACCAGCTGTACCGGGTGGAGGTCCACGAGGGCGGCGAGGCGAAGGACGCCACGTTCAAGTGGTCCCGGGAGAACGGCTCCGTGGTCTTCGCGGTCGACGAACTCGACGGCACCTGGGTGCAGTTGGCGTCCCTCGGGCATGACGACAAGCTGGACCTGGACGTCGGTGACCGGGTCGAGTTCACGGACACGGCCTACGCCTCCCGCCTCGAACCCCTCCCCTTGCTCCGGGTCGAGGAACTGGACCTGCCGGGCCGCCGCGTACGCCTGTCCGCCGAACCGGAGCCGGGCGTCGGACGCCTGCCCCACCTGCACCCGGTGCTGCGCCGCTGGGACCACCACGAGGGCCCGAAGCGCAAGGGCCGCACCCCCGCCCTGCGGAACGGGGCGGTCCGGGTGGAGGAGGGGGAGTGGCTGCCCCTGGAGGACGGCATCGAGGTCTACTTCGCCAAGGGCGGCACGTACCGCACCGGCGACCACTGGATCGTGCCCGCCCGCACGGCCACCGGCGGCGTCGAATGGCCGGTGAACGCGGCGCGCAAGCCCCTGCTCAGGGCCCCGGCCGGCATCGCCCGCCACTTCGCGCCCCTCGCCCTGGTGAAGGGCGAGGGCGGCACCGTCGACCTGCGCCTCGCCTTCGGCCCGCTCGCCAGCAGCATCCCGGCGGCGGACGAGGCGACGCTCGCCGCGGAGGCCAGGGCCCGCGAGGAAGAGGAGAACGCGGCGGACAGCCCGTCCCCAGGGAGCCGGTCGCAGACCACTGCGGAGGCGGAGGCAGCCGCGGAAGGAGACAACTGATGGCCAAGCCACTGACCGCGTCGAAGCTGGTGGAGATCCTGCGCGCGGAGGGCCTGACGGTCCACGAGGTACGCAACTGGCGCCGTCACAACCGCAATTCGAAGGGCCCCTGGGGTCCGATGAACGGCGTGATGATCCACCACACCGTCACCTCCGGCACCAGCGCCTCCGTCGACATCTGCTACGACGGCTACTCGGGCCTGCCCGGGCCCCTGTGCCACGGCGTCATCGACAAGAAGGGCCATGTCCACCTGGTGGGCAACGGCCGCGCCAACCACGCGGGCCTCGGCGACGGCGACGTCCTGCGCGCCGTGATCAACGAGTCGAAGCTGCCGTCCGACAACGAGGCCGACACCGACGGCAACCGCCACTTCTACGGCTTCGAGTGCATCAACCTCGGCAACGGCAAGGACCCCTGGCCCGAGGCGCAGAAGGAGGCCATCGAGAAGGTCTCCGCCGCGATCTGCCGCGCCCACGGCTGGACCGAGCGCTCCGTCATCGGCCACAAGGAGTGGCAGCCGGGCAAGACGGACCCGCGCGGTTTCACGATGGACGGCATGCGCAAGCGCATCCGCGAGCGGCTGGGCGGCAAGGCCGACAGCGGGAAACCCGCCCCCGAGCCGAAGCCCGAACAGCCCAAACCGTCGTACGAGCCGTTCCCGGGCGGCGGCTTCTTCCACATAGGCCAGAAGTCCCCGATCATCACGGCCATGGGCCGCCGCCTGGTCGCCGAGGGCTGCGGCCGCTACGAGGTCGGCCCGAGCCCCGAGTGGTCCGACGCCGACCGCAAGTCCTACGCCGCCTGGCAGGAAAAGCTCCACTTCAAGGGCAAGGACGCGGACGGCATCCCGGGCAAGACCAGCTGGGACAAGTTGAAGGTGCCCAGGTCCTAGCAAGCCCTAGCGTTGAATGGGCCCCCGCGCCCCGCCCCTTAAGGGGCGCGGGGCTGTGTCGATATGCGGCTCCGCCGCGTGGGCGCGACCAGCCAC
>NZ_JBFAHW010000136.1:0-26635 GCF_040654355.1 Streptomyces sp. NPDC050704
CCTGACGGGCGCCCGTCAGGGGCGCGAGGAACTGCGCGACCAGCCCCCACCTGGCCCGCTCATCACCACCGGACCGGACCCGACCGACGTACGCGCTCACTCGGTGTGTCCGTCCTGGCCAAAGTATGCGTCCGGGGCGCGGTTTCCACACTTGTGGGTGACAGGGCGCGGTTGTTCGGTGACGTAGCGTTCGCTGGGTGATCGAGCCGCACGTCCCCGCCCCGCCCGGCAGGGCTCCGTCCTGGAGCGGTCCGGGCCCGGCGCGTCTGCCGGTCAGGCCGGGGACCGGGCGGTTCCTCGTCCTCTCCGGCGTCTTCATCTGCGCGGCCTGCGGTCTCGTCTACGAACTCCAGCTCGTCGCCCTCGCCTCGTACCTGATCGGCGACTCCGTCACCCAGGCCTCCGTCGTGCTGTCCGTGATGGTCTTCGCGATGGGCATCGGCTCGCTACTCGCCAAGCGCCTGCGCTGCCGCGCCGCGGCCGGGTTCGGCGCGGTCGAGGCGCTGCTCGCGCTGGTCGGCGGCTGCAGCGCGATGGCCCTGTACGCGGCCTTCGCCTGGACCGGCGACTGGGGCGGGGCGTGGGCGGGCGGCTCCAGCTACCTCCTCGTCGCCTTCTCCCTCGCCATCGGGCTGCTCATCGGCGCCGAGGTACCCCTGCTGATGGAGCTGATCCAGCGCATCCGGCGGCAGGACGCGGGCGGCGCGGTCGCGGACCTGTTCGCCGCGGACTACGTGGGCGCGCTGGTCGGCGGGCTCGCGTTCCCCTTCCTCCTCCTGCCGCTGCTCGGACAGTTGACCGGAACGCTGATCACCGGGACCGTCAACGCGCTCGCGGGCGGCGCGCTCGTCCTCGGCCTGTTCCACCAGGACCTGACCCGGCGCGCCCGCTGGCTGCTGATCGTCGCCAACCTCGTCGTGCTCGGCCTGCTCGCCTCGGCCGCCGTCCTCGTCGACGACTTCGAACGGGCCGCACGGCACGCGGTGTACGGCAGGGACGTACGGGTGGCGACGCACACCGACGTCCAGGAGGTCGTCCTCACCGGAGGCACGGACGGCCGTTCCCTCGACCTCTTCCTCGACGGCCGGCTGTGGGTCAGCGGCCGCGACGAGCGCCGCTACCACGAGGGCCTCGTCCACCCCGCGATGAACGGCCCGCACGCGCGCGTGCTCGTTCTCGGCGGCGGCGACGGGCTCGCCGTGCGCGAGGTGCTGCGACATCGGGGCGTACGGCTGGTCGACGTCGTCGAACTCGACATGGAGTTCGTGGAGTTGGCGCGCACCGACCCGGCGCTGTCCGCGCTGAACGGGCACGTGTACCGGGACCCGCGGGTGCGGGTCGTCGCGGCGGACGCGTTCGGCTGGCTGCGGCGGGCCCCGCTGAACGCGTACGACGTCGTGATCTCCGATCTGCCGGATCCGGAGATCACGTCCAGCACGAAGCTGTACTCGCAGGAGTTCTACGGGCTCGCTCGCGGGGTCCTCGCGGACGGCGGGCGGCTCGTCGTGCACGCGGGCCCCGTGACATCCCGCCCCCGGGCCTTCTGGACCGTCGACGCGACGGTGCGGGCGGCGGGGCTGCGGACCGTGCCGTACTCCGTCGGCGGCCGCGACTCCGGGGCCGCCGCCGGCTCCGGCTCCGGTTCCACGGTCGCGGTGGGCGCGTCCCGGGCGCCGCACGACTGGGGGTTCGTGCTCGCCTCCCGCGCGCGGCCGCGGTTGTGGATCGCGCCGGGTTCACCGGAGGTGCCGTCCCTGCAGGCAGGCAGGCGCGCCACGGAACGCACCCGCCTCACCGGCCTCCCGGCGTCGACGCTCGTACATCCGAGGTACACCGACTGAGTCCGTCCGAGTCCGTCTGCCGACGGATCCGGGGGAATCCCTGGATACGGGGGTACGGTGCGGGCCCTGCTGGGTAGGCTCGGCCGACATGGAGCATGAGGTGTTCGTTCCGGTTCCCGTCGAGCTTCTTCGGGAGGCTCTAGCCGATCCCGCGCGGGTGGCCCGGGCGGTGCCCGGCCTCCAGCAGGACGCGGGGACGGCGCCGGTCTCAGGCCGCCTGAAGGTACGCGTCGGCAGCCACAGCATCACGTATCGCGGGACGGTCCGGGTCGCCGGGCAGGACGACGGGTCGTACGCCGTCGAGGGCGACGCCACGGAGGCCCGCGGCAGCGGCTCGGTGAAGCTGGCGCTCACGCTGTCGCTCCGCCCGGCGGAGGGCGGCTCGACGCTCACGTTCACCGGAACGGCGTCGGCCGACGGCCGTGTCGCGGAACTGCCACCGGACGCGGTCGCCGCGGCGTCGGCCCGGCTGCTGACCCGCTTCGCGGAGAAACTGGCGTCTGCGACTGCCTCCGGCGGTGGGGCGGGGTCGGGCGAGGCGTCCTCCCCCGGACCCGCACCGGCATCCGGATCCGGGCCCGAGCCCGCAGCCGGGCCTGCACCCGGGTCCGGTCCTGAACCCGCAACCGGGCCCGAGCCTGGAACCGGGCCCTCAACCGGCCCGGGGCCCGCAGCCGGTCCTGAACCTGCAGCCGGTCCTGAACCCGCAGCCGGTCCTGAACCCGCAGCTGGGCCCGAGCCCGGACCCGCAACCGGGCCTGAACCCGCAGCCGGACCCGAACCCGAACCCGCCAAGGAGGCCCCCGAGCCGTCGACGACCGAGGGCCCCTCCGACGGTGACGAGGTCGCCCCCGTCGAGGAGCCCCCTTCCGTCTTCGAAACCGAGGTCCCGCCGCCCTCCCTCACCCCCTTCGCCGAGGGCGACTTCGAGGGGGGTTTCGAGGACGACGCCGCGTCACCGCCGGAGGCACCCGCACCCGCGTCGGTACCCGCCGAGGCGGCGCACGCCCGTCGGACGATGATCGGGCGAAGTGCGGAGGAGGTCGACCATGCGCCTCCGCGGGGCCGTTACGCACCGGTGCCGGCTCCCGAGGCCACGGCCGGCAGCGCGGCGTTGCGCTGGGCGGCTCCCGCGGCGGCCTTCGTCCTGGCCTCGGCCATCGTCGTAACCCGAGTCCTACGAAAACGCCGCTGACCCTTTCATCGCCATGCAGCCCCCTTAACACCGGTTCGTTGGGTGCGGGTCGTCTGTGGCCGGTCGCGCAGTTCCCCGCGCCCCTAAAAGACAAAAGACAACGGCCAACGGCCGTAAGGCGGGGTCGGGGTCTGCACCGCAGGCCCCACCCACCCGCTGTCGGCCTCCGGCGTGAGGGGTCGTGTCGGGGTGTCCGATCGCCGCGGCAACATGCCATGACTGAATATCCCAGAGCGGCGATCGGATACCCCGTCGCGGCACCGCCCACCCACACACCCAGGGGCGCGAGGAACTGCGCGACCAGCCACAACGAACCCGCACCCACCAACCACCGGCGCCCAACGGCTACTGTTCCCGCGTGAGTAACGAAGACATCACGCTGACCGCGGGCGGCAACGCGGAGGTGACCGTGCAGCCGGCCAACGGCGGCCGGATCGGCGGACTACGAATCGACGGCGTCGAACTCCTGCGGCAGGGCGCGAAGTTCGGCTGCTTCCCGATGGTGCCGTGGTGCGGGCGCACCAGGGACGGCCGGTTCCTGAACGGCGCCACCGCACACCAGCTCCCCCTCAACTCCCCACCGCACGCCATCCACGGCACCACCCGCGACGGCGCTTGGCGCACGGCCCGCAGGAGTGAGAGCGAGGCCGTCATCACGTACGACCTCGTCGACCCCTGGCCGTACGCCGGCCGCGTCACCCAGATCGTCACGCTGACCGAGGACACGCTGTCGCTCGCCATGTCCGTGGAGACGTACGACGACTCGTTCCCGGCGCAGATCGGCTGGCACCCGTGGTTCAACCGGAACCTGGGCGGCGAGGGCACCGGCACCGGCGGAGGCGAGAACGTACGCGTCGACTTCACCCCCGCCTGGCAGGAGGAGCGGGGCGACGACCACCTGCCCACCGGCCACCGCATCGACCCGAAGCCCGGCCCGTGGGACGACTGCTTCGGCATGCCCGACGGCGTCGACGTCACCCTCACCTGGCCCGGACAGCTGGAGCTGAAGGTCGCCAGCCGCGAGCAGTGGGTCGTCGTGTACGACGAGCAGGAGGCCGCGGTATGCGTGGAACCGCAGACCGGACCGCCCAACGGCCTCAACTCCCTGCCCCGCCTGGTCACCCCCATCGACCCCCTCGAAGCGGCCACGACCTGGACCTGGCGGCGCCTCTGATGTCACCACGCGCCGGACCCGGCGGAGCCACTCGACGGCGCCTCTAAGCTGACACGCATGAGTGACGACGTACGCGGCGAGCTGCTGCAGCAGATCAAGGACAAGGCCGTGGTGCACGGCAAGGTGACCCTCTCCTCGGGTCTTGAGGCCGACTACTACGTCGACCTGCGACGGATCACGCTCGACGGCCGGGCCGCTCCGCTGGTCGGCCAGGTGCTGCTTGACCTGACCGCCGACCTCGACTTCGACGCGGTCGGCGGCCTCACCATGGGCGCCGACCCGGTGGCCGCGGCCATGCTGCACGCCGCCGCCGCGCGCGGCCGGCAGCTCGACGCCTTCGTCGTACGCAAGGCCGCCAAGGCGCACGGTCTGCAGCGGCGGGTTGAGGGCCCGGAGATCAGGGCGCGCCGGGTACTCGTCGTCGAGGACACCTCCACCACCGGCGGTTCCCCGCTCACCGCCGTGGAGGCGGTACGCGAGGCCGGCGCCGAGGTGGTCGGCGTGGCGACCATCGTCGACCGCGCCACGGGCGCCGCCGAGAAGATCGAGCAGGGCGCCGGCGTGCCGTACCTCTTCGCGTACTCGAAGGACGAGCTGGGCCTCGACTGAACAGGTCCCGGCTGAACAGGTCCCGGCTGAACAGGCCCCGACCGAACAAGTTCCGACCGAACAAGTTCCGAGAGTTGTCCACAGGCTCGGACGCCGAGGCCGGAGCATCCGGCCAAGTCTGGAAAGATGGGGACGACGATGACGTCGCCCCCCTAGGTCAGGGCCGTAAGCAGCACGCCACCCGCACATACAAGGAGCGGACAGATGCCCATCGCAACCCCCGAGGTCTACAACGAGATGCTCGACCGGGCGAAGGCAGGCAAGTTCGCCTACCCGGCCATCAACGTGACCTCGTCCCAGACCCTGCACGCTGCGCTGCGCGGCTTCGCGGAGGCGGAGAGCGACGGCATCATCCAGATCTCCACCGGTGGCGCGGAGTTCCTGGGCGGCCAGCACAGCAAGGAGATGGTGATCGGCGCGGTCGCCCTCGCCGAGTTCGCGCACATCGTCGCCGCGAAGTACGACATCACGGTGGCCCTGCACACGGACCACTGCCCGAAGGACAAGCTCGACGGGTATGTGCGTCCGCTGCTGGCCGTC
This sequence comes from Streptomyces sp. NPDC050704, assembly GCF_040654355.1. NCBI lineage: Bacteria > Bacillati > Actinomycetota > Actinomycetes > Kitasatosporales > Streptomycetaceae > Streptomyces > Streptomyces sp. NPDC050704. Next base: position 5,360 of record NZ_JBFAHW010000136.1, read on the forward strand.
TCCGAGGAGCGCGTCAAGGCCGGTCAGAACCCGCTGTTCCAGTCCCACATGTGGGACGGCTCGGCAGAGACCCTCGCCGACAACCTCTCCATCGCGCAGGAGCTGCTCGCCCGCGCCGACGCCGCGAAGATCATCCTTGAGGTCGAGATCACGCCGACGGGTGGCGAGGAGGACGGCGTCTCGCACGAGATCAACGACAACCTCTACACGACGGTCGACGACGCGATCCGTACGGCCGAGGCGCTGGGCCTGGGCGAGAAGGGCCGCTACCTGCTGGCCGCCTCGTTCGGCAACGTGCACGGTGTGTACAAGCCGGGCAACGTCGTGCTCCGCCCCGACCTGCTCAAGGAGCTGAACGAGGGCGTCGGCGCCAAGTTCGGCAAGGCTTCCCCGTTCGACTTCGTCTTCCACGGCGGTTCCGGTTCCACGGCGGAGGAGATCGCCACCGCGCTGGAGAACGGCGTCGTGAAGATGAACCTGGACACCGACACCCAGTACGCGTTCACGCGCCCGGTCGCGGACCACATGTTCCGCAACTACGACGGCGTCCTGAAGGTCGACGGCGAGGTCGGCAACAAGAAGACGTACGACCCCCGCACCTGGGGCAAGCTCGCCGAGGCCTCGATGGCCGCGCGCGTCACGGAGGCCTGCGGCAACCTGCGCTCGACGGGCACGAGGATCAAGTAACCGCCTTGTCGCGCGGCAAGTAGCTGTCTTGTCGCAAGTCAAGTAACCGCCTTGTCGTAAGGGTGGTCCGCGGTGGCGGGGCCCGGTCCTCCTTCCGGGAGAGCCGGGCCCTTCCGTATGCTCCGGGCATGGCTGCCCCTCCGCAGGAGAACTCGACCGTCAGGATGTCCACTCCTGCCGGGAAGTGGATCCTGCTCACCACGGTGCTCGGGTCGAGCATGGCCCTGCTGGACTCGACCGTGGTGAACGTTGCGCTGCCCAGGATCGGCCGCGATCTGGACGCGGACCTGGCCGGCCTCCAGTGGACCGTCAACGCGTACATGCTGACCCTCGCGGGACTGATCCTCCTGGGCGGCGCCCTCGGCGACCGCTTCGGGCGCCGGAAGGTCTTCGTCGTCGGCGTGGTGTGGTTCGCGGTGGCGTCCCTGCTGTGTGGGCTCGCACCGAGTGCCGAGGTGCTGGTGGCGGCCCGTGCCCTGCAAGGCATCGGCGGGGCGCTGCTCACACCCGGTTCGCTCGCGCTGATCCAGGCGTCGTTCCATCCGGACGACCGGGCCCGGGCCGTCGGCCTGTGGTCGGGCTTCGGCGGTGTCGGCGCGGCGGTCGGCCCGTTCCTGGGCGGCTGGCTGGTGGACGGTCCGGGCTGGCGCTGGGTGTTCCTCCTCAACGTCCCGCTCGCCCTCCTCTGCGTGCCGGTCGCCCTGCGCCACGTACCGGAGTCGAAGGACGGGCGGGTGCACGGGCGCGGGTTCGACGTGCTGGGCGCGGCCCTCGGCGCGCTGGCGCTCGCCCTGGTGACGTACGCCCTCATCGAGGCATCCAGCGGCTCGGTGCCCGTCGTCGCCGTGACGGCGGCCGCCGGTGTCGCGGCGGGCGTCGCCTTCGTGTCCGTGGAACGGCGGCGGGCCGACCCGATGATGCCGCCCGACATCTTCGCGTCCCGCCAGTTCACCGCGGTCAACCTCGTCACGCTGTGCGTGTACGCGGCTTTCGGCGGGTTCTTCTTCCTCTCCGCGGTCCAGCTCCAGGTCGTCTCCGGTTACTCGGCCCTCGGCGCGGGCACGGCCCTGCTGCCCACCACCGTCCTGATGCTGTTCCTGTCGGCCCGCTCCGGTGAACTCGCAGGGCGCATCGGCCCGCGCATCCCGCTCACGGTGGGCCCGCTGCTGTGCGCGGCCGGGATGCTGCTGATGCTGCGGGTGGGCGCCGACGCCTCGTACGTACGCGACGTACTGCCCGCCGTGCTGGTCCTGGGCCTCGGCATGGTGACGCTGGTCGCGCCCCTCACGGCGACCGTGCTCGCCTCCGTGGACGTCGGGCGGGCCGGTCTGGCCAGCGGAATCAACAACGCGGCGGCCCGCGCGGCCGGCCTCGTCGCCGTGGCCGCGCTGCCGCTGCTGGCGGGGATGGGAGAGGAGGCGTACCGCTCGGCGGACGCCTTCGACAACGCCTTCCGGCGGGCGATGCCGCTGTGCGCGGGCATCCTGGTGGTGGGCGCGGTGGTCGCCTTCGCGACCGTACGCAAACCGCCGCCGGGCTGTCTGCGCCCGGAATGTCTCACGCACGGCAGCGTGACGGCCCCGCCGCTGGAGCCGAACCAGTCGCGCGGGCACCTGGAGTAGCCGGGCAGTAGCCGGGCCGAGGCGTTCGCGTCGCGAGTAAACCGGGACCGGGGTGCCGCCGCGGACGTCACGGGAAGGCAAACTGGAACCCATGGCCATTCACGAGAACCTCCTCGGGGGACCGCCCCCGACCCACCTGCCCGACGACCCGGAGCCGCGCGAGCTCCTCGCGAACGGCACGGCACCCGCCGACGTCGCCGCCAAGTACCCCACCTCCTCGCTGGCCTGGGCCCAGCTGGCCGACGAGGCGTACGAGCGCGGCAGCGTCGTCGAGTCGTACGCGTACGCCCGTACCGGCTACCACCGCGGCCTGGACTCCCTGCGCCGGGGCGGCTGGAAGGGCCAGGGCCCGGTGCCCTGGGAGCACGAGCCGAACCGCGGCTTCCTGCGCGCCCTGCACGGCCTCGCCCGCGCCGCGCAGGCGATCGGCGAGCAGGCGGAGTACGAGCGCTGCGCACAGTTCCTGAAGGACTCCTCGCCGACGGCGGCCCAGACGCTGGGCTGATCCCGCCGGGGTTTGTACAGGTCCGCCTGGTGTGACCAGGCGGACCTTGCGGTATCGGGGCACGATTGTGGAGGATGCCGGTGGGGACCGGGGCCACCGTGTCGACAACGGCAGGGGCGGACCGCTACCCGGAGTACTTTTCAGGAGACAGCGATGTCCCAACAGGCTCAGCACTCTGACGAGGCTCAGGAGCCCGAGACTCCGCATCTCGACTTCGCAGGTACGACGCCTTACGAGGACTACGTCCAGGCCGACGTCCTGACCCACCTCCAGCACACCCTCTCCGACGACCCCGGAGAGATGGTCTTCCTGGTGACCACCCAGGTCATGGAGCTGTGGTTCACCGTCATCGTCCACGAGTGGGAGACCGCGGCGAAGGCGCTGCGCGAGGACCGGGTGCCGGTCGCGGTGGCGGCCCTGAAGCGGTCGGTACGGGAGCTGGAGGCGCTGAACGCCTCCTGGAAGCCCCTCGGCCAGCTGACCCCCGCCCAGTTCAACTCGTACCGCAGCGCCCTGGGCGAGGGCTCCGGATTCCAGTCCGCCATGTACCGGCGCATGGAGTTCCTGCTCGGCGACAAGTCCTCGTCCATGCTCGTACCGCACCGGGGTGCGCCCCGCGTCCACGCCGAGCTGGAGAAGGCCCTGCACGAACCGAGCCTGTACGACGAGGTGTTGCGGCTGCTCGCGCGGCGCGGACACCCGGTTCCGGCGTCGGTCGTCGACCGCGACGTGTCCCTGCGCTACGACCCGTCGCCCGAGGTCGAAGCCGTCTGGACGGCCCTGTACGCGGGCGACGAGAGCTCCGAACTCGCCCGGCTCGGCGAGGCGTTGACCGATGTCGCCGAACTGGTGTGGCGCTGGCGCAACGACCATCTCGTCGCCACCCGGCGGGCGATGGGCTCGAAGACCGGCACGGGCGGCTCCGCCGGGGTGGCCTGGCTGGAGAAGCGGGCCCAGAAGAACGTGTTCCCCGAGCTGTGGACGGCGCGGTCCCATGTCTGAGGCGTACGCCGACAAGGCATCGGCCCTGGACGCCGTCGACGAACTGGCCAAACTGCGCGCGCAGTTCGTGCTCGACGACGTGGTGTACCTGGACGGGAACTCGCTGGGCGCGCTGCCCCGCTCCGTCCCCGGACGCGTCGAGGACGTCGTACGCCGGCAGTGGGGTTCGCTGCGGATCCGGTCCTGGGACGAGAGCGGCTGGTGGACGGCGCCGGAGCGGATCGGCGACCGGATCGCTCCGCTGGTGGGCGCGGCGGCCGGGCAGATCGTCGTCGGCGACTCGACAAGTGTCAACGTGTTCAAGGCGGTTGTCGGTGCGGTCCGGCTCGCGAACGACGGTGACGGAGGCAGTGACGGGGGCAGTGACAGAGGTAGTGGGGGAGGCGGTGGCGTTGGCGGTGGTGGCCGGGACGAGATCCTGGTCGACGCGACGACGTTTCCCACGGACGGGTACATCGCGGCGTCCGCGGCGCGTCTCACGGGCTGCACGCTGCGTCCGGTGACCCCGGGCGAGGTGCCCGGAGCCCTGAACGAGCGTACGGCGGCGGTACTGCTGAACCACGTCGACTACCGGACGGGCCGCCTCCACGACCTGCCGTCCCTGACGGCGGCGATCCACGCGGCGGGCGCGCTCGCGGTCTGGGACCTGTGCCACAGCGCGGGCGCCCTGCCGGTCGGGCTCGACGAGCACGGCGTGGACCTGGCGATCGGCTGCACGTACAAGTACCTGAACGGCGGCCCGGGTTCACCGGCGTACCTCTACGTCCGCCGAGACCTCCAGTCGCGCTTCGACTCCCCGCTGCCCGGCTGGAACTCGCATGCCGACCCCTTCGGCATGACCCCGGACTTCACCCCGGCCCCCGGCGCCCTCCGCGGCCGCGTCGGCACCCCGGACATCCTCTCCATGCTCGCCCTGGAGGCGGCCCTGGAGGTCTGGGACAACGTCTCTGTCTCCGCGGTCCGCGCCAAGTCCCTCGCCCTGCAGGACTTCTTCCTGGAGTGCGTCGGGGCGTACGTCCCCGAGGGCGCCGTGGAGTCGGTGACTCCGTCCGCCCACGCGGAACGGGGCAGCCAGGTCGCGTTGCGGTGCGAGGACGCGGGCGGGGTGATGCGCCGGCTGATCGAGCGGGGCGTGGTCGGCGACTTCCGCGAACCGGACATCCTCCGCTTCGGCCTCACGCCGTTGTACGTGGGGTTCGGGGACGTGGAGAGGGCGGCGAGGGTGTTGGCGGAGGTGCTGTAGCCGGCACGACGCGTGCCGGCTCACTGATGGGCGCCGGTGTCGGTCACGGCCCTGTCCATGACCCCGGCCATGACCCCGGCCATGACCCCGGCCATGGTCCTGTCCACGACTCCGGCCATTACTCCGGTCACGACTCGGGCCCGAGCCCGGTTCCGGCTCCGGTGGTGTGTGCCCCGGCCGCGGCGATGGCGGCCGCGTCCGGGGTCACCGCCATGGTGGGCAACGGCCGTTCGACCCTCACCGAGGGTGACAGCCGCGTGTTGACGCACGTCATCGGCCTGATAGCGTCCCGCCAACGGCCCGCGCGCCGGAGCGTGTTGGGCAGGCGGACCGCCTCGCTGACGCCACGCGCTCACGGGCTCGTGGGCTCACGGACTCATGGGTTCACGGACTCACGGACTCATGGGTCCAGGTGAACACGCACCGCACCGCTGAGAGGTTGGAGCATGCCGGACGACGCCCGCGACGCCGCGGAAGAGGAGTCGGCCTTCTCGCACCCGCCCGTCGACCCCGACACCACCGCCGCGTACGGCGACCATCCCGACCAGGTGATCGACTTCTACGCCCCGCGCGGCGTCGAGGATCTGGTCCCGCTCGTCGTCGTCCTGCACGGCGGCGCCTGGCGGGCCCCGTACGACCGCCGGCACATCACCCCGTTCGCGGACTTCCTGGCCAGACGGGGTTTTGCCGTGGCCAACGTCGAGTACCGGCGCGGCAGCACCATCCCGGCCCAGGGTGGCGAGGGGCCCGTCGCGGGGCGCTGGCCGGACACCTTCGACGACGTCGCGGCCGCGCTCGACGCGCTCCCCGGCCTCGTACGCGAGATCCTGCCGCAGGCCGACCCGCGCCGCATGGTGGTCACCGGGCACTCGGCGGGCGGCCAGCTGGCCCTCTGGGCAGCCGCCCGCCACCTGCTGCCGGCCGACGCGCCCTGGCACACGGACCGCCCCGCCCCGCTGCGCGGCGTGGTCGCGCTCGCCCCGATCGCCGACTTCGCGGTCGCACGGAAACTGGACGTCTGCTTCGGTGCGGCGCTTCAACTCCTGGGCGGCGAAGGGAAGTTCGCGGATCGGCAGCCGTACGCGGATCCGGCGCTGCTGCTGCCGACGGGAATCGCCACGACGCTGGTGCAGGGTCGGCGGGACACCGTCGTTCCGGAGGCCGTCGCCGAGGCGTACGCGGACGCGGCGGCGAAGTCCGGCGAGGTCGTGGGGCTGACGCTCCTGGAGGACGTGGGTCACTTCCCGCTGATCGACCCGGCTGCGGACGCGTGCGCGGTGGTGGCGGAGGAGATCTCGCAGCTGGCCTGGTAGGGGCCGCCCTGATTCCGTTCCTGCTTCTGCTTCTGCTTCTGCTTCTGCTTCTGCCCGGCCCGGTGATACCCGTAATACCTGGGAGCTACGCCGCAGGTGAGCTCCCAGGCGGGACGCCGACCACAAGCCCGGATCCGTAACTTCCTTCCTCGTGAGGCCCGATGAGCGGGCGGATCGGGAGGGGGCACGAGATGGGGCTGTGGACGAAGGCGAATTCTGCGGCGGAGGCGCCGCACCTGCCGCGGCCGGGTCCGGCGGGACCGGCTCCGGCGGGACCGGACCCGGTGCGGCCGAAGCGGGCACGCCGGCCGGGCCGACTCTGGCGCGGGCTGCTCGCCGCGCTGGTCACGGGCGCCGTCGTCGTCCCGGTGTCCGCGGCGGCCGCGCACCCGGAGATACCGGCTCCCGCCCCCGCCCGCATCGGCTCGGTGAGCGCGACGACCTTGGACAGCGTCTACGAGGCGAACCGCGCGAACGCCGCCGAGGCCTCCCGCATGGCCGCGGACCACGGAGACCGCAGCCGCGCGGCCGCCGTCCGCGCCATGGCGGACCCGTCCCGTCACTTCCTGTCCTTCGACGCCCGCGGCTCCGGCCGGGCCGTCGAGGTCTTCGGCGACCTGGCGAAGGCCGACCACGTGGCCGTCCTCGTACCCGGCTCCGACACGAGCCTGGACACATACGACCGTTTCCGCGCGGGAGCCCTCGCCCTGCACGAGCGGCTCGGCACCCGCGCCGCGGTCGTGGCATGGCTCGGCTACGAGACGCCCGGCACCATCAGCCCCGAGGTCCTCACCACGGGCCGGGCGAAGGAGGCGGCACCTGAACTCCACGACTTCGTACGTGAGTTGAGAGCGGTGAACGGGCACGCCCGGGTCTCCCTGCTGTGCCACTCGTACGGGACGGTGGTGGGCGCCCGCGCGGCGAACGGCCTCGACGTCTCGGACCTCGTGCTCTTCGGCAGCCCCGGCACCGGCGCGGACTCCGCCGCCGGAATCCACACGAAGGCCCGCGTCTGGGCCGCCCGGGGCGCCGACGACTGGATCGCCGACGTCCCGCACGCCAAGGCGGACCTCTTCGGCACGACCGTCGGCTTCGGCACCGACCCCGTGTCCCCGGCTTTCGGCGCCCGGGTCTTCGCGGCGGGCGACGGCGGCCACAGCGATTACCTCAAGCCGGGTTCGGTGTCCCTGGACAACCTCGCCCGGATCGTGCTCGGCGAGACTTCGGAGGTGACCCATGCGTGAGCTGCCTCCACTGCGTGAACTGTCTCCACTGCGCGAGCTGCCGCCACGCCACGGCGTAAACCGCCTGCGCCTGGCGGCCGGGCGGATCGACGCGGCGACGCCCGCCGGCCGGGACCGTTCCGTCGATGCCCTGCGAGCCTTCGCGATACTCGGCGTCGTGCTCGGCCACTGGCTGGTCACGGCCCTCGTCGCGGACGGCGGCACCCTCCGTACGTCGAGCCCGCTGGCGCACATGCCCTGGCTGGCCCCGATCTCCTGGGTCTTCCAGACACTGGCCGTGTTCTTCCTGGTCGGCGGGCATGTGGCCACCAGGAGCTACGAGTCGGCGCGGGCGCGTGGCACGACGTACGGGCGGTGGCTGGGTACGCGCCTGTCCCGCCTGTTCAAGCCGGTGGCCGCGGTGCTCGGTCTGTGGACCGTGGCCACGGCCGGCCTGCTCGCGACGGGTGCGGACCTGAACACGGTCCATGCGTTGCTGAAGCTGGTCCTGTCGCCCCTGTGGTTTCTGCTGGTCTTCGCGGGCCTGACGGTGGTGACCCCGCTCGTGACACGGGTCAGCCCGCTGTGGCCGCTGGCCGTCGTGCTCCATGTGGATCTGCTTCGTTTCGGGTTCGGCGGCCCGGACTGGCTGGGCTGGATCAACCTGGCGGCGGGCTGGCTGGTGCCGTACACGCTGGGTGCGGCCTGGACCCGGGGCGAGCTGACCCGGCGCTCCGGCTGGGTGCTGCTGACGGGCGGGGCGGCGGCGACCGCGGGGCTGGTCGCGTGGGGCGGCTACCCGGCGTCGATGGTCGGCGTCCCGGGTGCCGCGGTCTCCAACCTCAATCCGCCGACCATGGCCGCGGTCACGTTCGGTCTGGCCCAGTGCGGCCTGGCCCTGCTTCTGCGGGAGCCGTTGCGCCGGGTCATGCGGCGGCCCGTGCTCTGGGCATCGGTGGCCTTCGTCAACCTCTCCGCGATGACGATCTTCCTGTGGCATCAGACAGCACTGATGTCGGTCACCGCGACGGGCCTCCTCGCGGGCCGGCTCCCCGGTCTGCACACCGCTCCCGACGGTCTCGGCTGGGTGGTGGCCCGGCTCGCCTGGCTCCCGGTCTTCGCCCTCGCGCTCGCCATCTGCTGGACCGCCTTTCGCTCCTACGAACAGGGCCACCGCCATCGTGACCGTCACAGCCGACACAACAACCGACACATCCGGCGCCCCTCGCGCGTCGTCCACGTCCACCACGGCACCGCGGAAGCGAAGGAGCCCCGCCGTGCCTAGGGTTGGCCGCGTGGACGACGCGGAGGGAAATGGCATGCCGGACGGCGAGGCCGCCGCGAGGCGCGCGTCGGGCGAAGAAGCGGCGGCCCTCACCGGCTCCACCCGCGCGCTTCGCACCCGCGTGCGTGCCTTCCTCCGCAGCCTCGGAGCGGGCCTCTGGAACGGCGCCCCCGCCCCGCTGCTCCCTCTCTCCCGCCCCCGTCTGTTGCGCTGGCTGCCGCATGTGGTGATCTGCGTCATCGCCCTCGGCGTCTCATTGAGCGGTACTGACGACATGGCCAACCAGTACCAACTGGGCGTAGAGATGGGAGTGTTGACCGGATTCGGGCAGGGTGTGGCGCTTGTGCTCGCCCTGTGGCGGCCAGTTCCGGCCTGGTGGCTTTCGCTGGCCGGCGTCGCCGTGGCCGCGGTGGCTGCGCGGGCGAGCCTGGTGGGCATCCAACCCCCGGGCCCGACCTGGCCCTGGAGCGCGCCCGCGATCACCGCGCACGCCTTCGTCCTCCTGCTCCTCGCGCTGCGGATGCCCATGCGTGTGTCCGTCGCGGCGCTGTCCCTGACCGGTCTGCTCACGTACCTCGTCCAGGGTTTCATCGGCGCGAACACATACACCTCGACCGGTGTCATGGCGGTCACCGTGTTCGTGGTCGCGGTGCTTCTGGGCAACGCCCTGCGCGGTATGCGGGAAGCCCGCACCCAGCTCGTCGAGCAGGCCTCGCTGACCGCCGAGGAACGCTCCCGCCGCACCCTCCTGGAGGAGCGCAACCGCATCGCCCGCGAACTGCACGACGTGGTCGCCCACCACATGTCGGTCATCTCCATCCAGGCGCAGGTCGCCCCGCACCTGGTGGAGAACCCTTCCGACGAGCTCCGGGAGAACCTCGACGGCATCCGGCAGAACGCCCTGGAGGCACTCACCGAGCTGCGCCGGGTCCTCGGTGTGCTGCGCTCGGAGAACCCCGACGACCCGTACGGTCTCGGCGTCCCCGGCACCGGCGCCGCTCCCAACGCCCCGCAGCCCACCCTCGACCGTCTCGACGCGCTCGTCGAGAACACCCGTGCGGCCGGCCTTACGGTGTTGACCGAGATCAGTGGTGAACAGCTTCCGCTGCCGCCGGGAGTGGAGCTGTCCGCGTACCGGATCGTGCAGGAGGCGCTCAGCAACGCGTTGCGGCACGCGCCCGGTTCGACGGTGCGGGTGGAGCTCACGCACTTCCCGCGCGGCCTGCAGATCCGGGTGGTCAACTCCGCGCCCAGAAGCTCCGCCCCGCCGTCCCCCGGCGCCGGTCACGGTCTGCTCGGTATGCGGGAGCGCGCGATGATGCTCGGTGGGACCCTCATGGCCATGGAGACGTCCTGCGGAGGTTTCACGGTGGCGGCCTTCCTTCCCCGCGCCGGAACCTCTCAGCGCGGCGACGCTCCGGCCGACCGTTCCACCCACGGCGACGGCATCCACGGCGACGCCACTCCCGGCGACGCGACTCCCGGTGGCGCCGCCCCTGACAACTCCACAGACCTCACAGGAGAGACCCCATGACGAGCGGCAGCATCCGCGTACTCATCGCCGACGACCAGCAGATGGTCCGGCAGGGCTTCACGGTGCTGCTCAACACCCAGCCGGGCATCGAGGTGGTCGGCCAGGCGGTCGACGGCCTGGACGCGATCGCCAAGGTGGCCGAGCTCACCCCGGACGTCGTCCTGATGGACATCCGCATGCCCGAACTGGGCGGCATCGAGGCCACCCGCCGCATCACCGTCGATACCCCGCAGATCAGGGTCCTGGTGCTGACCACCTTCGACCTCGACGAGTACGTGTACGAGGCGCTGCGCGCGGGCGCCTCCGGGTTCCTGCTCAAGGACGCGTCCGCCGACCAGCTGGCGGAGGCGGTCCGGGTGGTGGCCGCCGGTGACGCCCTGCTCGCGCCGGGCATCACCCGCCGCCTCATCGCCGAGTTCTCCCGGCTGAACTCCACGCCCCGCGCCCCGCTCAAGCAGCGCGTCGGCGAGCTGACCGAGCGGGAGACGGAGGTTCTCACCCTCATCGCGCAGGGCCTGTCGAACGCGGAGATCGCCGAACGGCTGTACGTCGCCGAGCAGACCGTGAAGACCCACGTGGGCCGCATCCTGGTGAAACTGGGGCTGCGGGACCGCACACAGGCCGCGGTGTTCGCGTACGAGTGCGGATTGGTGCGCCCGAGTGGCTACTGAGACTGCATCGAGTGGTTACTGAGACTGCCCCGGGTGGCTACTGAAACCGCCCGGGGTGGAGCTGCCCGGCCCTCGACGGCTCGCCGACCGTACCCGTAGTACCTGAGAGGGACGCCGCATGACCCTTCTCACTGGTGACGACCGCGACCCCGGCCTACGCCTACCGTTCTGTATGTGACCGAAACGACCCAGACGCAGACGACACCGGCGGACGGTGCCAGGCCGCGAAGCCCCGAGTTCAAGCTGGCGATGGACGCGATGCGGGGGCTGCGGCAGGACCTGCTCCGCGACCCCTTCGCCTACCGCCCGCTTCCGCAGATGCGGGTGGACGGCCCGCTCACCAGGCTGCTGCCCGCCCGCCTGCGTGAGAAGGCGGTCTGGACCCCGCATGCCGTAGTGGTGGTCGCCGGACTGCTGGCGCTGCTCGTCTCCCTCGCCGGCAATGGCAGCCCTGGCACCGATGACGTCCTGCAGTTCACGACCGGCCTCGTCGCGCTGGGCGCGATCCTGCTGACCCTGGTCAGGCCGGTCGGCGCCTTCTGGGTGTCCTGCGCGGCGACACCTGTCACAGCCGTGCTGGGCAGCTCCGGGGGCGACTGGCCGTGGCTGCCCGGCAGCTTCGTGACCCATCTGGTCGTGCTCACGGTCGTGGCGCTTCGGACCAGACCCCGCACGGCCGCATGGATGTGGGCGGTGACAGCGGGTTATGGCTTCGTCGCGGAGGTCTTCTTCGGAAGCAGCCACTACGGGACGAACACCCTGCCCTTCCTGTTCGTGAGCGCGCTGGCGCTGCTGCTCGTCACGATGTGGCATGTGCGGCACGAGGCCGCGCGCAAGGTGACCGCCCAGCAGACGGTGACCGCCCATGAGCGGTCCAAGCGCACGCTCCTCGAAGAGCGCACGACGATCGCCCGCGAGCTGCACGATGTGGTCGCCCACCACATGTCGGTGGTCGCCATCCAGGCGGAGGCCGCGCCCTACCGGGTGGAGAACCCGCCGCCGGAGCTGGAGTACGCCTTCGCGGTGATCCGGGAGAACGCGGTCATAGCCCTCTCCGAGCTGCGCCGGGTCCTCGGTGTCGTACGGGCGGAGGACTACGAGGCCCCGGATGCTCCGCAGCCCAAGCTCGCGGACCTGGACCGGCTCCTGGAGAACGTGCGCGACGCGGGGCTCGAAGTGGAGAAGGCGGTCACGGGGGCGGTGCGTGAACTCCCACAGGGTGTCGAGCTCTCCGCGTACCGAATAGTCCAGGAGGCGCTCAGCAACAGCCTGCGCCACGCGCCGGGCGCCGCGGCCAAGGTGGAGGTCAGTTATGTGCTCGGCGGCCTGGGGCTGCGGATCGTGAACGGCCCGGCGACGGGTCTGGTCAAGCCCTCGCCCGGTGCGGGGCACGGCATCACGGGCATGCAGGAGCGGGTGACGATGCTGGACGGGGAGATGACGGCGGGTACGACGGACGACGGGGGCTATGAGGTCGCGGTCTTCCTGCCGGTCCAGGCGGCCGCGCCGACGGAGGACTCCGCATGACCATCCGTGTGCTGATCGCCGACGACCAGATGATGGTCCGCGAGGGCTTCTCGGTGCTGCTCGGCGCCATGCCGGACATCGAGGTGGTCGGCGAGGCGGTCAACGGTCGAGAGGCCGTCGACCGGGTGCGGGAGCTGACCCCGGACGTCGTACTGATGGACATCCGGATGCCCGAGATGAACGGCATCGAGGCGACACGGGAGATCGTCGCGGCGGACGGTGCGGCGAAGGTGCTCGTGCTGACGACGTTCGACCTCGACGAGTACGTGTACCAGGCGCTGCGCGCCGGGGCGTCGGGCTTCCTCCTGAAGGACGCCTCGGCCCGCCAGCTCGCGGACGGGGTGCGGGTGGTGGCGGCCGGCGAGGCGCTGCTCGCGCCGTCGGTGACGAAGCGGCTGATCACGGAGTTCTCGAAGCTGTCCGAGGAACCCCGGCTGTCGGCCACCGCACAGGCGGCGTACGGGGATCTGACCGAGCGGGAGACGGAGGTACTGGTGCTCATCGCGCAGGGCCTGTCGAACGCGGAGATAGCCGGCCGGCTGGTGGTCGCCGAGTCCACGATCAAAACCCACGTCAGCCGCATCCTGGTAAAGCTGGGCCTACGCGACCGCACACAGGCAGCGGTCTTCGCATACGAGGCACGCCTGGTGACACCGGGATGAAGATGGGCAGCCCCGCCAGGGGCGCCCCTTAGGGGCGCGGGGCTGTGTCAATGTGCGGCTCCGCCGCGTGGGCGCGACCAGCCACAGCCGACCCGCACCTTCCATACGGCCCTACCCGCGGAGCGCGTTGCGGAGTGGTTCCCCCTGGTCAGACAGGTACGCCTGCGGCTAGCGTCCATCCATGGCAGCTTCCGAAACCCCGCAGGCCTTCGACCCCTGGGACCAGGCATTCGTGGCCGACCCCTACCCCGCGTATGCCGAGCTGCGTGCCGGGGGCCGGGTGCACTACTACGAGCCCACCAACCAGTGGCTGGTGCCGCGGCACGCGGACGTGTCGGCGTTGCTCAGGGACCGGCGGCTGGGGCGGACGTATCAGCACCGGTTCACGCACGAGGACTTCGGGCGGACGGCACCGCCGGCCGAGCACGAGCCGTTCCATGTGCTGAACGATCACGGGATGCTCGACCTGGAGCCGCCGGACCACACGCGGATCAGGCGTCTGGTGTCGAAGGCGTTCACGCCGCGGACGGTCGAGGGGCTGCGTCCGTATGTGGAGCGGTTGGCGTCGGAACTGGTCGGTGAGCTGGTCGCGGAGGGCGGGGGCGATCTGCTGACGGTCGTGGCGGAGCCACTGCCCGTGGCGGTCATCGCGGAGATGCTGGGGATTCCGGAGTCCGAGCGGGCGCAGCTGCGGCCGTGGTCGGCGGACATCTGCGGAATGTACGAGCTGAGTCCGTCGGAGGAGACGGCGGCCAAGGCGGTGCGGGCGTCGGTGGAGTTCACCGAGTTCCTGCGGGAGTTGATCGCCGTCCGGCGCAAGGAGCCGGGGGACGACCTGGTTTCGGGGCTGATCGCGGCGTACGACGAGGGGGACCGGCTCAGTGAGCAGGAGATGATCTCGACGTGCGTGCTGTTGCTGAACGCGGGGCACGAGGCGACGGTGAACGCCACGGTGAACGGGTGGTGGGCGCTGTTCCGGAATCCGGAGCAGCTGGCGGCCCTGCGTGCGGACCGGGGACTTGTATCCACAGCTGTGGAGGAGTTGATGCGGTACGACACTCCGCTGCAGCTCTTCGAGCGGTGGGTGCTGGACGAGATCGAGGTCGACGGGACGGTGATTCCGCGGGGCAGTGAGGTGGCGTTGCTCTTCGGGTCCGCCAACCATGATCCGGCGGTCTTCGCCCGGCCGGAGTCGCTCGACCTGTCCCGTCCGGAGAACCCGCACATCTCCTTCAGCGCGGGGATCCACTACTGCATCGGCGCGCCGCTGGCCCGTATCGAACTGGCCGCGTCCATGGGGGCGTTGCTGGACCAGGCTCCGACGCTCCGGCTCGCGGCCGAGCCGAAGCGCAAGCCGAATTTCGTGATCCGGGGTCTGGAGGGGCTACTCGTGGAGCTGTGACTCCCCGCCCTGGTCCCCGCCTTGGCCCATGGCCTGGTCCACGTCCTGGGCTGCGGGTCGCCGGCGCCTGCGCATCAGGTGGACCAGTAGTGCCCAGGCGAGGGCAGGGAGGGCGGCGCCGGCTGCCACGGCGAAGGGGAGTTCGGTGAGGAGGACGGTGTAGTCGGTGCCTTCGCCCTCGAAGCCGCCGCCCATGTGGCGCCGCGTACGGGGTAAGGAGGCCCAGATGAGTGTGGCCGCTGCTGCGCCGGCCACGGACAGCACGCAACCGGCGCAGCCCACCGTTGATTCGCGTTGCTCCATGCCCGCAAGGGACGCGGGCGGCTGCCGCCGGGTTCCCCCGTTGAGTGGTTCGCGTGCAGCGCGGTACGTAGTGACGTGCGGGTTGTCGTGGGCTGGGCGCGCCCACGCGGCGGAGCCGCATGATGTAACAGCCCCGCGCCCCTAAGGGACGCCCCTGACGGGGCGCTCCCCTCCCCTCCCCTCCCCTTCTCACGTGCTCAGGTCGCGGCGCCTCAGTGCTGTCAGGCCCGCTGTGACCAGGGTCGCGGCGATGGCTGTCAGGATCAGGGCGGGCGGCCAGCTCATGTCCTGGCCCGGCAGCTTCGGGAGGTGGCCGAAGGGGGAGAGGTCCAGGACGGGCTCGGGGAGTTCCAGGGCCGGGCCGATCCAGCCCAGGAGCAGGGCGGCGCCGGCCACCCCCCAGGCTCCGGGTGCCACCTGCGGAGACAGCCCGTGGAGCAGGACCGCGAAGCCGCCGATGGCCCAGATCGCGGGGAGTTGGACGAGGCTGCCGCCGAGGATGGGGCCGAGGTCCTGGCCGTAGCCGACCGCCAGGCCGAGGCCGCCGAGGAGCATGATCAGTACGGCCCCGCCGAAGGCGATGAGCAGGTGGCCGGAGGCCCAGTGCAGACGGCCCACGGCGTTCGCGAGGACCGGTTCGGCGCGCTGGGAGGTCTCCTCGCCGTGCAGTCGCAGTACGGACTGCACGATGTAGAGCGCGGCGACCATGCCCAGCATGCCGACCATCGTGGCGAGGAACGCGTCCGTGATCCCGGACTGCCCGCCCATCCGCTCGATGATGTCGCGGGTGCGGGCGTTGTCGCCGACCAGGTCGGCCGCCCCCTTCGTGATCCCGCCGAAGGCCACCCCCGCGGCGAAGAATCCGAGGCCCCAGCCGAGCACGCTGCCGCGCTGCAGCCGCCAGGCGAGCGCCCCCGCCGTACCGAGCCGGCCGACGGCGGGTCCTGGCCGGGCCGGCAGGAAGCTCATGCCGACATCGCGGTGGCCGGCCAGTTCGTACGCCGCCGTGCCCTGGATGGCGACGGCGGCCGCGAACAGCAGCAGCACCCACCAGCGTTCGTCGGCGAAGGCCCGCAGGTTCTCCAGCCAGCCGATCGGCGAGACCCAGGTCAGCACGGACGAACCGTCGTCGGTCGCCGAGTCGCCGGCCGCCCGCAGTACGAACGCCGCGCCAAGGAGTCCGCCGGTCAGCCCCTTCGCGAGCCGCGCGCTCTCGGTGAACTGCGCGACGATCGCCGCCATCGTCGCGAAGACCATCCCGACCCCGGCCGTGCCGAGCCCGAGGGCCAGCGCACCCGTCGAACCCTGTCCCGCGAGGCCGCCGGTGATGAGCAGGGCCAGCGCCGCGTTCGCGACGAACGCCGCGAGCAGCGCCGCCGTCAGCGGGGCGCGCCGCCCCACCATGCCGGCCGAGATCATCTCCTGGCGGCCGCTCTCCTCCTCGTCCCGGGTGTGCCGTACGACGATGAGCAGGCTCATGATTCCGGCGAAGACCGCGGCGAACACCCCGACGCGCCAGGCGACGAGCCCGCCGAGCGAGTCGCTGAACACCGGTCCGTAGGTGGCGCGCAGCGAGCTGTTCGTGAGCATCTGTCGGGTGACGTCGGCGCGTTCGGCGGCGGTGGAGTACACGCTCTCCAGCGAGCCCGGCATGGAGAGCACCATCAGGGCGATGACCGCGACCCACACGGGGATCATCACGCGGTCGCGGCGCAGGGCGAGCCTCAACAGGGCGCCGGTTCCGGCAAGTTGACGAGAACCCCCGGTCCGTACGGCGAATCGCGTATCCGAGGCGACGGCGGTCATCGTGACACCGCCCCCGTACGTACCCCGTGCCCGTGCCCGTCCCCGTCCTCGGTCTCGGCCTGGTAGTGCCGCATGAACAGCTCTTCCAGGGTCGGCGGGGTCGAGGTCAGCGACCGTACGCCCGACTCGGTCAGCGAGCGCAGTACCGCGTCCAACTTGTCGGTGTCCACCTGGAGTTTGACCCGGTGGCCCTGTACGTCGAGGTCGTACACGCCGGGCAGCCGGGACAACCCGTTGGGCGCGCCCGCGAGTTCGGCGGTGACGCTCGTACGGGTCAGGTGGCGCAGGTCGGCGAGCGAGCCGCTCTCCACGGTGACGCCCTTGCGGATGATGCTGACGCGGTCGCACAGCTGCTCCACCTCGCTGAGGATGTGCGAGGAGAGCAGGATCGTGCGGCCCCGGTCGCGCTCCTCCTCGACGCAGCTCTGGAAGACCTCCTCCATCAGCGGGTCGAGGCCGGAGGTCGGTTCGTCGAGGATCAGCAGTTCGACGTCCGAGGCGAAGGCGGCGACGAGGGCGACCTTCTGCCGGTTGCCCTTGGAGTACGTGCGCCCCTTCTTGGTGGGGTCGAGTTCGAACCGCTCCACGAGGTCCGCGCGCCGCGCCTTGTCGAGCCCGCCGCGCAGGCGGCCGTACAGGTCGA
This sequence comes from Streptomyces sp. NPDC050704, assembly GCF_040654355.1. Taxonomy (NCBI): domain Bacteria; kingdom Bacillati; phylum Actinomycetota; class Actinomycetes; order Kitasatosporales; family Streptomycetaceae; genus Streptomyces; species Streptomyces sp. NPDC050704. The sequence continues at coordinate 22,788 of NZ_JBFAHW010000136.1, forward strand.
TGACCTCGCCGCCGGAGAGGTTGCGCCAGAGGGTGACGTCGCCGGGGACGTACGCGACCTGGCGGTGCAGTTCGACGGCGTCGGCCCACGGGTCCCGGCCCAGCAGCTGGGCCGCGCCCGCGTCCGCGCGCAGCAGGCCCAGCAGGACCCGGATGGTGGTGGATTTCCCGGAGCCGTTGGGGCCGAGGAAGCCGTGCACCTCGCCGGTCTCGACGTCCAGGTCGAGGCCGTCCAGGGCGTGCGTCCTGCCGAACGACTTGTGGAGTCCGGAGACGGTGATTGCCTTCGTCATGATTCTGAACGTACGCTGATTTCACAAACTTGTGAAGTTAAGGAAGCGTTAAAAGGCCGGATAGACTGAACGGGGCGCGCGAGCAGGGGAGATGATCCAGGGATGGCGGAATCGTTCGAGGCCGAGCGGGACGCGGAGGCGGTGTCGAAGTTCGTGGAGAGCTTCGCGGCTCAGCTTGTCGAGGCCGGGATGACGCGGATGCCGGCCCGGGTGTTCGCGGCGCTGCTCTCCTCCGACTCCGGTGCCCTCACCTCCGCCCAGGTCGGCGAGCGACTGCAGGTCAGCCCGGCCGCCGTCTCCGGGGCGGTGCGCTACCTCGCACAGCAGCACATGGTCTCGCGCGAACGCGAACCCGGCTCACGGCGCGAGCGGTACCGCGTGCACGGCAATCAGTGGTACGAGGCGCTGACCAACCGGGACGCGGTGCTCAAGCGCTGGGAGTACGCCTTGCGCGAGGGCGTCGAAACCCTCGGCCACGAGACCCCCGCGGGACGCCGCCTCGCCGAGACCCTCGCCTTCTTCGAGTTCCTCGACGACGAACTCATCAAGCTCATGGAACGCTGGCGCGCCCACCGCGCGGACCTCTTCGGCGAGACGAAGACGTAGAAGGCGCCTGTCGAGGTGATGTGCTTCGCCGTCGACGTGCAGCCGACCGCAAAGATCGCCAGGACGACCATTGCGACGAGATGGCCGGCGGGGGCTCCGATCCGGCTGCGGTCCGACCGGAATGCTGCACGGGAAATGAGTCACCCCGCCGGTCCGGGCGTTAAATGTTTGTCACTCAGACCTTTAGAAGGCCACAGGAACGAACGTCTGCGTTAACTCTCCGCCCGGCCATGGACCCCGGTACCCCGCCCTCCGTACCGTCCCCGACATGAGCACGCACACCCCCAGCTCGTACACGTCCAGCTCGTACACCGCCACCCTCGGCGGTCACTCCTACCGGTTCGACGGACTCGCGCCGCTGCTCGCCGCCGCGAGCCCCGAGCGCTCCGGCGACCGTCTCGCCGGCCTGGCCGCCGAGTCGGCGCAGGCGCGGGTCGCGGCGCGCTGGGCGCTGGCCGAGGTACCGCTCGCACGGTTCCTCGCCGAGCCGGTGATCCCGTACGAGACGGACGACGTCACCCGGCTCATCGTCGACACGCACGACGCGGCGGCCTTCGCGCCGGTCTCCGGGCTCACGGTCGGGGAGTTCCGCGAGTGGCTGCTCTCGGACGCCGCGGACGCGACGGCCCTGGCCGCGCTGGCCCCGGGAATCACCCCCGAGATGGCCGCGGCGGTCTCCAAGCTCATGGGCAACGCCGATCTGGTCGCCGTCGCCCGCAAGGTGCGTGTCGTCACCGCCTTCCGCTCCACGATCGGCCTGCCGGGCCGCCTCGCGACCCGCCTCCAGCCCAACCACCCCACCGACGACCCCGCCGGAGTGGCCGCGGCCCTCCTCGACGGACTCCTCCTCGGCTCCGGCGACGCGGTCATCGGCATCAACCCGGCGACGGACAGCCCCAAGGCCGTACGCGACCTGCTGGAACTCCTCGACGGCGTGATCCAGCGCTACGCGATCCCCACCCAGTCCTGCGTGCTCTCCCACGTCACGACGAGCATCGACCTGATGGAGCGCGGCGCGCCCGTCGACCTGGTCTTCCAGTCCATCGCCGGTACGCAGGCCGCGAACGCGTCCTTCGGCGTCACACTCGCCCTGCTCGACGAGGCGCACGAAGCCGCGAGGGGACTCGGCCGCGGCACGGTCGGCCAGAACGCCCTCTACTTCGAGACCGGCCAGGGCAGCGCGCTCTCCGCCGACGCGCACCACGGGGTGGACCAGCAGACGGTCGAGGCGCGCGCGTACGCGGTCGCCCGCCGCTACGACCCGCTGCTCGTCAACACGGTCGTCGGCTTCATCGGCCCGGAGTACCTCTACGACGGCCGGCAGATCCTGCGCGCCGCCCTGGAGGACCACTTCTGCGGCAAACTGCTCGGCCTGCCCATGGGCCTGGACATCTGCTACACCAACCACGCCGACGCCGATGACGACGACATCGCCACGATGCTCACCGTGCTGGGCGTGGCGGGGGCCTCGTTCGTGATCTGCACCCCGGGCGGCGACGACATCATGCTCAACTACCAGTCCGCCTCCTACCACGACGCGTTGTACCTGCGTCAGGTCCTCGGGCTGCGCCCGGCACCGGAGTTCGAGGCGTGGCTGGACGGGATCGGACTGCTGGACGAACAGGGCGGCATACGGGACGTCACCGGCACGGGACATCCACTGACAGCCATCGGCAAGGAGCTGGCAGCATGACGGACCGTCAACTGGCAACGCTGGTACGGGCATTGGTGGCACAAGAGACCTCAGGGGCCTCAGGGACATCCGAGGCCGCTGGGTCCTCCGGACCTCTCGATTCCCCCGTATCCCCGGTATCTCCCGTGTCTCCCGATGCCGCGCTGTGGACCACCCTTCGTCGGCACACCCAGGCGCGGATCGGGCTGGGCCGGGCGGGGTCCGGGCTGCCGACCCGGCACCGGCTGGAACTCCAGGCCGCGCATGCCGCGGCGCGGGACGCGGTGCACTCGCCGTTCGAGCCGGATGTGGTCGCGGCGGGGCTTGCGGGGAGTACGGGGCCCGGTGAGCCGGGGATGGCGACCGTGCGGGTCCGTAGTGCGGCCCCGGACCGGCTCACCTACCTCCAACGGCCCGACCTGGGGCGGAGGCTGGAGGCCGCGGACCGGGCGCACCTTCCCGTGGGGGAGTGGGACGTGGTGTTCGTCGTGGCCGACGGGTTGTCCAGCCGGGCGGTTCACGAGCATGCGGCGGCCGTGGTGCGGGGGGCTGTGGCGGGGCTGGACGGGTGGCGTATCGCGCCGGTGGTTCTCGCCGAGCAGGCCCGTGTGGCGCTGGGGGACGACGTCGCTCACGCGGTGGGGGCCGCGATGGTGGTCGTCCTCATCGGTGAGCGGCCCGGGATGTCGGCGGCGGACTCGCTGGGGGCGTATCTGACGTACGGGCCTGTGCCTGGCCGCACCACGGATGCCGACCGTAACTGTCTCTCCAACATCCGGCCGCCGCTGGGCCTGTCCTACGAGGCCGCTGCCGCCAAGCTGGTGGCCCTGATGCGGCGAGCCCGGGAGGCTCGCCTCACGGGGGTGACGCTGAAGGACGAGTCCGATACGCAGCCGCTTCGCGGGGAGGCCGGTTCGTAGGGTGCGGCTCCGTTGTGGCTGGTCGCGCAGTTCCCCGCGCCCCTAAAAGACTGGGGTGACTCGGGTTGGTTTGTACGGTGCGGGCCGCCTATGGCTGGTCGCGCAGTTCCCCGCGCCCCTGAAAGACAAAAGACAACAGACGGGGCCTTGGGGCGGTGTGATCACTGCGGGCCGGTGGGGGCTGGGTGCGCAGTTCCCCGCGCCCCTAAAAGAACAGGCTCGCCAGCGCCGGGCGGGGTCTGTACCGCAGGCCCCACCCAGCCGCTGTCGGCTCTCCGGCGTGAGGGGTCGTGTCGGGGTGTCCGATCGCCGCGGCAACGTGCCTGAAGCTGAATATCCCAGAGCGGCGATCGGATAC
>NZ_JBFAHW010000137.1:0-26632 GCF_040654355.1 Streptomyces sp. NPDC050704
AGGGAGCGGTCCTCACCCATGGAAGTGCGCCCCGGGCAGACGCCCGCGCACTCCCAGCTACTGATCCGGTACACCACGACAAGGGACACCATCGAAGAAGAAGATCGCCGCACTCTGGGAGAGCATTGGCTTCCAGCCGTTCCGCCGCGGAGTGTGGCTCCTGGACACCGCCCTGCGTCGGCCGGAGGAACTCATGCAGGCCCGCCGCGCTCAACTGCGCGCGCTCGGCACGGCCTTCCAGCAGCCAGGGTCCGTCTGAGAGCGGCCCGTCGGACGCCGCGGCTGGCACAGACGGCACCGGCGCGTGCCGGCGAGACCGCGTACGGTCCGGTCCTTCCTGCGGGCGCCGCATCGTGCGGATGACACGGACAGCGACGAAAACAGACAGAGGGAGAGGGGGACATCGTGGGGGAGCAGCAGCCGGCGGACGAGGACATCCAGGATGCGCTGGACTGGGCACGGCTGCGTCTGAAGGAGGTGGGCTTCTTCGCGGTGCAGGACGGACTTCGGTGGGCAGCGGCCTACGGGTTCGTCCGGTCTGTGTGGCGCAACGGCCCGATCGAGAACGCGCACGCCTTCGGGCCCACCGGCCGGCGCAAGGCGTTGCACGACGGGACGATGTTCGCCCGCAACACCTGGCTCACCCGGCAGACGTTCGATGTTCTGGGCTCCGACGACCAGTTCCGTCTCTATGAGCTGGAGGACCTGGTCCTGAACCGGGACATGCTCTGGCCAGGAGGCGAGGAGACCCTGACGGACTTCGGCTGGGGATTCCTCGGAGAGATCAAGAATCATGTGAAACAGTGCATCGACGTGCTCGGGCACTTCGAGCGGAGACTGCCGCCGGACGACTTCCTCGTCTTCACGAGTGCTCCCTGGTTCGGGGCCTGCAACGACCACTACGGGATGCCGAGATGGCCTGCCTGCGTGGAAGCGGCGGTGCGCCGGTTGCGCGGCGAGGACGAGGAGTTCTGGCGCGTACGGGGCGACTTGATGACCCGCATCGGCTCTGCTCCGGCTGCCGTCACCGCGGACCTTGAGGCAACCCGGAAACAGTTGCTGGAGCCGCCGTGGGAACTCGGCGCAGAGAACCTGGGCTGGTTCGCCTGGAACCCGATCCTGCAGCCACCGGACAGGACGACGCTATAGGGCCTGTTCTAAGTTGAGATCACGGAATCGATCATTCCCGCTTCAGGAGGGTGCTGGCTGCGGTAGCCCGGTGGCGTGACTCGTGGTGATCTGACTGATGCCGAGTGGGAGTTGATCGAGCCGCACCTGGCGCTGGGGTCGTTCGGCCGATCCCTGACCTGCGCAGCTGCTTCAACGCGGTGATGTGGCGGTTCCGTACCGGCAGTCCCTGGCGGGATGTGCCGGAGAGCTACGGCTCCTGGTCGACGATCTACGACCGGTTCCGGATGTGGGCGCGTGACGAAGTCTTCCAAACCCTCATGGAAGCGATGATCGCCGAGGCGGGGGCCCGCGACGATGTCGATCTGAGCCTGGTCAGTGTGGACTCGACCGTTGCCCGCGCGCATCACCACGCAGCGGGCATAGTGGTTGAACCGGAGCTCCTTGAGGACCTGGAGAAGGCCGTGGCGGAGGAAAAAGGGCTGCAGCAAAGGGGCAAAACGATCCCGTAGGCGAGGGGGCCGCGGACAGGGAGAACCGCGAGCGGGAACAGCGCCGCGCCGTGCGCCGACGCCGCAGGGCCCGACTGCGGGCCGCCGAGCTGGGCCGCTGCCAGGGCGGGCTCACCAGCAAGGTCCACCTCGCCGTCGAGCGGCGCTGCCGCCCACTGTCCATCATCCTCACCCCCGGGCAGGCCGCGCTTCCTTCCGGTCCCATTAGGCGTACTCCTCCCGTGCCAACCGCGCCCGTCTGCGCAGACGCAACATCAAGGTGGTGATCCCGGAGAAGGCCGACGAGGCCGCCACCGCAAGAAGAAGGGACACTCCGGCGGCCGCCCGGTCAGCCACGACGCCACGCTCTACAAAGACCGCAACACAGTCGAGCGCGCCATCAACAAGTTCAAGGAATGGCGGGGGCTGGCCACCCGCTATGACAAGACACCCGAGAACTATGCCGCAGGACTCCACCTGCGCGGGTCCATCCTCTGGTTACGCAGCCTTCCAGCCCTCCCGTGACCTCAACTCAGAACTTGGCCCTAGCCGGAGTGCGGCCCGCGGGTCGTGTGCAGTCGGCGAGTCACCGGGTCAACTCGGATCGCACTGCCGCGAAAGCCTCGTCCAGATGGCCAGCGACCCATGGCGTTCCAGGCTGCTCCAGATCTCGATGGCCAGGGGCAGTGTGCCGACTCCGGCCATGGCGACCAGCCGGAGTGCCTGCTGCCGTTCAGGGTCCGGCCCGCGGTCGGCCAGGGCCTCGGTGCTGATCCGCTCCTGGTGCTCATGGTGCTCATGGTGGGAGTGCTTGCGGGCGGGAAGGGTCTCCGTCGACCGCATCAGCCGGTCGAGTGCTACCGGCCCGGCCGCTCGGGCTCCATCAGCAGACGAGGCGGGTCTTGGCGGCGGCCGTGCGCAGCTCGTCGTCGGTGGGCTGCCGGTCGCCTGGGAGGCCGAGCATCAGCCCCTTGGCGGCCTTCGGGCCCTTGCGCCGGCCGAACTCACCCAGCAGGGCGGCGACTTCCTCAGGGTCCTCGACGACCGTCGGGACGGCGCCGTGGTCCTGGCCCCGGATGCGCAGCCGGACAGCGGACCCTTGGCGCATGCTGGGGATCCAGCCGAGCTGGGAGGACATGGCGAGCACCGTGCCGGGATCCCAGTCGAAGTAGCCGATGGGGACCGTGAATTCGCGGCCCGTCCTGTGCCCCTTGTACGTGAGCAGCATCAGGCGCCCGCTCAGCGGCTTGTGGAAGCGGGAGGCGAGCAGCGGCCGTACGACCTTGTTGGCGGCTCGGAAGATCTTCACCATGGGTGGCCTGGTCGCGTTCGCCGCGGGCGTGCCGGAGGTGCTCACCAGATGCCGCCGGGGACGGTGTGGACGATCTCGGCCTGGTCGCGCTTGGTGTAGGCGTCCCAGTAGTGCTCGGCGATGGTCTCGGGCTCGGTGCCGGGACCGCTGCCGATGAACACCCCGATGGCCACGTGCGCGGTGTGCACTCCGTGCTCGGCAAGGTCGATGCCCAGGGCCATGGCGTAGTTGCGCAGGGCCGCCGCCGCGACGCCGATGCTGCCGAACGCGCCGCCGAGCGGTCGGACCGAGGAGGCGCCCGTGGAGAACAGCAGGGTGCCACTGCCGCGTTCGAGCATGGCGGGCAGCACCTGCCGGACCGCGGCGACCGCTCCGTACAAGTAGTAGTCGAGCTGCTTGTGGAGGTCCTGCGCCGTGGCGTCGACGGCGGCGGCGCCGGCGAAAGCGGGGTCGGCGGGCGAGTACTCCAGTACGTCGACGGCCCCGAACCGGTCGGCGACCGCGGCGAGCGCCGACTGCAGCGAGTCGGGACGCGTCACGTCCGCGGCGAAGCCTGCGGCCTCGATGCCGTCCTCGGCGAGCTGTGCGGCGAGCGCGTCGAGCTTGTCCTGGGTCCGGGAGACCAGGGCGACCTGGAAACCCTCCCTTCCGAAGCGGCGGGCGATGGACAGGCCCAGGCCGGGGCCTGCCCCGATGACGGCGATGACGGGCATGGGTGGTGCTCCTGTGGTCGGACGGGCTGGACGGATGAGTCGCACTTCCCGCCACGACAGCGGTCAGGACTGAAAGTCGAGGGCAGCCTCATGTTCTTGGATCGTAGCAGAGAACATGAGGCTGCCCTCCGGTTGGTAGGCTGAGTGACATGGCCATCGACCCTCCGTCCGCCTCCGCCGGGAACCCGGCCCCTGTCCGCCCCCTGCGGCGCGACGCGCAGCGCAATCGCGAGGCCCTGCTCACCGCGGCCCGCTCCTGCTTCGCCGAGCAGGGCATGGAGGCACCCCTGGAGCAGGTGGCCAAGCGGGCCGGGGTGGCCATCGGCACGCTGTACCGGCACTTCCCCACCCGACTGGACCTGGTGCAGGCGACCTTCGCCGAAAAGCTGGCCGTCTGGCGGGAGGCCGCCGAGAAGGCCGTCACCATGGATGACGCCTGGGCGGGGCTGTGCCACTTCCTGGAAACCATGTGCGAACTCCAGTCACAGGACCGGGGGTTCAACGACCTGGCCTCCATACGGCTGCCGGAGAGCGCCTGCCTGGCGGGCGCCCAGACCCGCATCCGCGAACTCGGTGTACACATCGTCGAGCGTGCGCAGGAGCAGGGCAGCCTGCGCCCCGACCTCACCCCCGAGGACCTTGCCTTCGTCATCTGGTCGCACAGCCGCGTCACCGAGGCCACCCACGCCATCGCCCCGGACGCCTGGCGCCGCCACCTCTACCTTCTGCTCGACGGCTTCCGAACCGACCGCGCCCACCCGTTGCCGGTGCCGCCGCTCACCGAGGAGCAGCTGTACCGCGCCATGATCAGCCTCGGCGGAAACGGGGCCTGCGGCGCCTGACCGTCGGCACGCGTCGTTGTCCCAAGGCGCCGCGGGGAGCCCCTTCCCGGCGACCACGCCGAGCCGTACGCCTCCGTCCCCGCGACGCAGAGTTCGTGGAGGCGTTCGGTGACCTCCGCGTGCACCAGCGACACAGCGTGCGTCTCGAAGGCCGCCTCCTCGGCGAAGCATTCGCACATCCAGACCACGTCCGGGTCCTCGCTGCTGACATGCGTCAGGTAAAGCAGCCACGACGCCACGCTCTACAAAGACCGCAACACAGTCGAGCGCGCCATCAACAAGTTCAAGGAATGGCGGGAACTGGGTGAGGTCGACTCGGGGCGCCCTGCTGGTGTTTCCACCAGTGGGTTTCCCCGAGCCGCCTCCCGAACCCGGCGTGCCCGTCTCCGGGCACCAGGCTCTCCACAAACCCCGTTTCGGGGTGTTCAGTTCCTCATGCCGCAGTGGGCCACGGGGGCGGAATGAGTGTTCCCCGGTATCGGTATCTGGTCGTGCTTACCTTTGCCGGGTTGAACAGTTCCGCTTCCTCCGTGGCAGGTCACCAGCCACCGCCGTAATAGCGTCGACGGAGCTGCTTCCAAGTGATCCCCGGATGCTTGCGCCGGATCCATCGTGTCACCCTCATCCACGTGTAGTGGCTGAGGTAACAGAAAGCGACGTTCGACACTCCGGGACGGAAGTACGCGCACCATCCTCGCAACACCGAGTTCAGCTGGTGGAGCAAGGAATCCAGCGATAAGCCGACGTTCTGCCGTTCGGTCAGTTCCTTCACCTTGCCCGTCGCGGAGCGCACTGAGGTCTTCTCAGCAACGTGACAAATGCAGTGCGTGACGAGTCGCCGCAGGATCTCGTTCACCGGCTGATGAACGCACGGGGAAAGCCATGGGCGCCGAACAGCTGCTGCCCAAGATGGTTGATCAGGACGGGAACACTGCCGACGGACTCACGATCGCCGATCTCTCGATCATCCTGGATGTCTTTCTGCACGGCAGTCCAAGTGAGCCCAAGGCTTCGGCTGACGAGTCCGTGGAACCGTCCTGAGCGACGCAGCCGCTCAGATCGCGGCCTATGTGACGGGAATAGGGCGGCGGTATGTACGCTTGCGCCATTGCTTCGCCTCCGGATCCCACGTGAAGGCGACACGGTATCCGTCTTCACGTACCGTCGCGGCGATCCAGTAGCCGTCGTGGTCCCAGCGGATCGTCGCGGTCGTGCCGGGGCGCCGATCGGACTCGCTGAGCGGTGCATCCGCGGCGCACAGCTCTGGCAGCTGAGCAAGCGCCTCGGGATCGACGGCTACCTTCATCTCGACCAGCCACCCGTCTTCGGTACGCAGGTGGATGAGATCCACGACGTCGGCAGGATTGTCGAGACTCGCTCGCGCCTGTCGATGAATGAACCGGTGCATGATTTCGCGCGTCCCCGAGCCCATCCCCTTGGCCAGAGCGTTCCCGAAGTAGGTGGAGATCGCCTGCAGGAACGGCGTTGCTGTCATCGTCGCAACGACGAGCAAGATGTCTGACAACTCGGCAGCAGGTGATGCGGGTTGGTCGTTGCCGGGTCTGTCCTCGGGAAGTTCTGGTGGCCCGTAGGTGCGTTCGCTGCTCATGATCCCCTGCTTGATCGCCGGCACTTGTCACTCGTCGAGCACCCAGGGTATTCAGGGCCGTCTCCGTTGCCTCGTGCTTACGCGAAGTGTTACCGCCTCACGGCGCTCGAACTCGACCTGCCCGGGATGCGACTGCCTCAGATCAGTCACACCGTATCTCTGTCGTCGGACCGTTCGGCACAGACCGACGCGATGTCCCCGGCCGGCGCAGGGCCATCTTCAAGGGCTGGCACATCAGCGCGCCGAGGAGGCTGATGCCGACCAGCACGAGAGCTGTCAGCGGGGCACCTCCTGTGGTCACGCTCCAAGTGGCGAGCAGCGGGGCGATGATGATGCCGCCGGCCAGGGTGGTGCCGCAGGCGCCGGCGTACCGACCGTGCGCTCCAGGCGGCGCGATGCGGCTGAGGACCGCGCCTGCGACGAATGAACGCGGTGACCTCACCTGGAACCGCGAGGGCGGCGCAGACGCTGAATTCCACGACGGTGGAGGCCAAGGCAGCCGCGCCCAGGACGAGCGCGGTGAGGGCCAGGACGCCAGTTATCGGGGTCAACGGGCTCCGCGGTCACTGACCTGCCGTCAGAACATGTGAAGCCCTGGTAGGAACACGTCTGCGAAGAAAACGTTCCGTACAATCAGAGGCTCCATGTGACGTCCAATATCACCTACACCGCTGCGCTCGATGTCCGCAGGGCGACCGCCGAGCACCTCGCGAAGCTGCTGCGGGGGCACCGCGAACGATTCGGGACCCGCAGGGGCACTCGCGCGCTTGGCGTCTTCAAGCAGGCGGTGCTCGTGCTGCGCTGGTTCGTCGACGGCACCCGGCTGGTTCAACTCGCCCGGGACAACGGGATCTCGGTGCCGACGGCCTACCGCTACCTGCACGAAGGGCTGACCGTTCTGGCCGACCAGGCACCCGATCTGTCCACCGCGCCGGAGAGGGCGGCGGCTGCCGGGTACACCCACCTCAACCTCGACGGCACCGTGATCCGCACCGACCGCGTGGCCGCCGCCGGCCCCAACAAAGCAGACCTCTGGTGGTCCGGCAAGCACAAGCACCATGGCGGGAACGTGCAGGTCATCGCCGCTCCGGACGGCTGGCCGCTGTGGTCTCCCCGGTCCGGCCGGGCCGTGAACACGACACCACCTGCGCCCGTGCCCACGGCCTGGTCGACGCCCTGAACCGGCTCGCCGCCACCCGGGGCATCCCCACCCTGACCGACCTCGGCTACGAGAACGCTGCCGACGGCCTCCGCCACCCCGTCAAGAAGCCCAAGGGCGGCGAACTCACCGAAGAGCAGCGCACGCTCAACGCCGCCATCCGCGGCATCCACGGCGTGGCGGAGCGCGCCAACGCCCTGCTCAAGGTCACCTTCAAGGCCCTGCGTCGGGTCAGCCTCGACCCCAATGCGATCACCCGGATCGCCCGCGCCGCTCTTGTCCTGCTCCAGCTCGAACACGGCCGCACCGCATGAAAGTTGATCACAAACCGTCACGAGGCGTTACCGAGAAGGGCTCACTGATTTCCGTGCCGGAAAGGTGTAGATGTACCGCCGGTCAGTGCCCAGTTTCCGGTGACGCTGGATGCGCCATCCGAGAAAATCAAGGCCCTCGTCAATGTGCGTGATCTTTGTCTTCTCCACCGATAGGCGAAGGCCCATCGGTTTTAACGCCTCTGCGACCTCGTCGCGTAATTCTTCGGCGTGCTCACGGCGCTCGAAGACAAGCACGAGGAAATCGTCCGCATACCGGACCAGCCGGTAGTTGGGCAGTCCCCGGCGCCGTCTCCTGCGTCGGTCCTCGGAGGTGCTGTCTGATCCTCCAAGCCCCTGGCGATGTGCTCGTCCAGGACCGAGAGTGCGATGTTGGCCAGCAGCGGCGACAGGATCCCGCCCTGCGGGGTCCCGGTGCGTGTGTCCGTGAAGGCTCCGTCCCGGGACAGGATCCCGGACTTCAAGAACGCCTTCACCAAGGACAGCACCCGCTTGTCCCCGATTCGATTCCGCACCCGTTCCATGAGAGCCGGATGCGAGATCTCGTCGAAGCACGCCGTGATGTCGCCCTCCACCACCCACTCATATCCGTGGCTGGCGAGATATCGAGTCTCGGCGATCGCGTCATGAGCCCGGCGGTTCGGGCGGAACCCATAGGAACACGGGAGGAACTCCGCTTCGAACACCGGCTCCAGCACTCGTTCAAGGACGCCTGGACCACCCGGTCCGCCACGGTCGGAATCCCAAGACGGCGAAGCTTACCATTCGCCTTGGGAATCATCCGCTCACGGACGGGAACCGGTCGGAAGCTGCAGTCTCTAATCTGATCCCGCAGCCTGCCGAGAAACATCTCGACTCCCTGCCCGGCCTCAATGGAGCGGGCGGTCTTCCCGTCCACTCCGGCCGTGCGGGCACCCTTGTTTCCCCGGACACGATCCCACGCCACCAACAGAAAGGCGGGATCGGCCACGAGGTTGAATAGATCGTCGAACCTGCGATGAGAATCATCAGTAGCCCAACGGTGCAGCTTGGTCTGGATCTCCAGTACCCGGCGTTCGGCCTTCATCAAGGCCCATTCCAGCTCGTCGGAATTCACCGGCGACGACCTCCTGGCATTCCAGCATCCTTACTGCCGACTTGCTGGCTCCCTTCCCCATGCGGCCGGCTCTCCCGGCCTCGGAGTACGACGGAGCCTCCGTCCCGCCCGACGGCCATCAGCCGGCGATGGGCCTGCCCTCCACCGGACTGGAGATCCGGCTTCGGGCGACCGCGGGCAGTTCCCACGTTCACCACAGAATCGATCGACGGGTGAGGCGCCCAGCTCTACCCCGGCAGCATCGCCACGCTTACGCCGCAGACTTTCGGCGTGGCCTCCCCACCGGTAGGTAGATCCGGCTTCGGAGTCGGCCGCCGACCATCGGCGGCCGTGCACTGCGTCCGGCCCGCATCCGCCAGATTGGAGCCGGTGTCGTAATTACGGGATCGCGTCGCGTGAAGTGGTGTAGCCGGGCTTGGCCCCGGAACGCGCGGTCTTCCTCGGCGCGGCCTGGGAAAGGTGCCGCGTTCCCTTTGTCCGGGACGTGTTTTCGGTGATCGAAAAGGGCTCCGGGGAGATGGTCTCGGCGACCATCCGCACCATCTTCGCGCAGACGACCGCTGAGCAGGTCCGCAGCCAGCTGAATGTGGTGGCCGACATGCTTGGGCGGCAGTTTCCCCAGGTCAAGAAGATGCTGCTGGAGGCCGCAACGGACATCACCGCGTTTGCGGACTTCCTGCCGGCGCACTGGAAGAAGATCTGGAGCACCAACCCGCTGGAACGGCTGAACCGGGAGATCAAACGACGAGCCGACGTGGTCCAGGTCTTCGCCAACCCCACCGCCCTGGACCGGCTCGCCGCCGCGGTCCTGGCCGAACTCCACGACGAGTGGCAGGTCTTCGACCGCCGCTACCTCTCCGAAGCCTCCATGGCCGAACTCTTCACCACCCAGCCGACCGCTCGCGAACCGCAGATCACCCCGCAACCGGAACCGAATCAGCTGCCGTGACTACACCACCTCGCGGGACATGACCGTTGCCGATGTCCCACATCGGCCGGAGTCGACCGTCTCCGGAAAAGGCAGTCCGGCGTCGGCCCTCCTCCGCACCCACCAGGCTCAGGGTTGCCCGGACGGTGCCGTGTTGGACTTCCCAGGCTCGCCACTCGCACCAACGGCAGCTACGGTCGAGCATCATCTGGCGAGCGGCCTCGGCGAGGAATTCCCAGAAGTCCACTGACACGGGGTGGACATCCCCGATCTCGATGAGAACGCCGAGCGCTATCTCCCACTCCTGGCGCCCGATGTCCTTGCCAACATCCCCAACCGTCTGCCCGTTCTCTGCTGCGGCGTCCTCGGACAGCAGGTCGACGGCCCGCCGAAGGAATGTGAACGCGTCATCCATGTCCTGCATTGTCCCCTGTCCCCGGACGCCCGTTCATCGGCGACAAGGCAGGAGTTAGCCGCACGACACGCCCAGATGTCCCAGCAGGCGAGATTTCTACCCACTACTTTCAGCAACTCGACGGCGATCCACCCCACCGGGCGGCCAGCTGGGCTAGTTCGGATAAGCCTGTGTGCGCTGCTCACTCCTGCGACCCGATCCCGCCCAGCGCAGTCGGCTGGCGGAGATCCGGGACAACCTCGTTGACCGCATCGCCGAAGCTGAAGGGGAGGGCTGGCTCGGCGAGATCGAAGGCCTCCGCGTCAGCCTGGCCGGCGCTCAGTCCAAGATCAGCCAGATCGACGCCGCAGCCTCCGGCGGGCCGGTGAACCTCGGCCTGCCTACTCGACGGAAGAAGCCGTGACCCGTGAGGAAGAACCCCGCTCGCGGTGCAAGTCCAGTGATGGTTGGTGAACCGTTTGCTGGACCGGAATCAGTTCAGGGTCTGGGCGGCGTACAGGGCGCCGAGGCCTGCGGCGAGTGCGCCGAGCAGGAGCCGTAGGGCTTGTTCGGGCAGGCGGGGCTGGAGGCGGGCGCCGAGGTAGCCGCCGATCAGTCCGCCGGTGCCGCAGGCGAGTCCGAGCCACCAGTTGGGGGCGACGTCTCCTGAGCTGATGAGTGAGAGCAGCGCGTAGGCGGCGGCGCCGACGAGGGAGGTGGCGAACGTGGCGGCGAGTGCGGCCGGGGCGACGCGTGCGACGGGCAGGCCGCGTCCGGCGAGGATCGGTCCGAGGAGGGAGCCGCCCCCGATGCCGTAGATGCCGCCGACCACGCCGACCGCCAGGGCGAGGCCGGTGAGTGTGCGTGGGCTCAACTCGCCTGCGGGCGGCGGCCGGTGACGAGCCGGGGTGAGGGCGCGCAGGCACAGCCACAGGCCGAGCGGCAGCAGCAGGGCTGCGATCAGGAGCCGGAAGACGCTCGGGCCGGGTAGGGCGAAGACGCGGATGGCGGCGCCGAGGACGACGCCGGGCAGGGTGCCCAGCACCAGGCGCCGGGCGAGGTCGCCGCGCAAGGCGCCGTCGCGGCGGTAGCGCCACAGGGCTCCGGGTCCGGCGACGACGTTGTACAGCAGGTTGGTCGGCGTGACCGCGGGGTTGGGCACGCCGAAGACGCTCAGCTGGATGGGGAGGAGGAATACCGCTCCGGACACACCGACCGGGGCGGTCACGGTCGCGATCAGCAGGCCGGCAGCCAGCCCTCCCGCCCATGTCCAGTCCACCGTTGCCCCCGCTGGTCGATCGCCTGGCCAGTATCAGTGCCCCGGACGGTGGTGAGGGCGTCCTGCAACGAGATGTTCATGAGCAGCAGGCGCAGCCGGGCCTACAGCCGCACGCGCCGTGTCGCTGTTCGACGGGGCGAACGCGGCAGCCGGCTACGGCTGCGCCCGCGGTCCGCTGGCCCCAGGCCCGGCGCCCATCACGCGGTACATGCCAATCGAGTTGTGCGCGGCGGTGTCGGCGAAGCCGAACGTCTCGTAGAGGAAGCGGGCGGGGCCGTCCGCGATCAGCGAGACGTAGGCGGTCGCGGGCGCCCGGCGCTCCAGTTCCCCGGTGAGCGCGGCCATGATGCGCCTGCCGAGGCCGCGGCCCTGGTGTGCGGGGTGTACGCACATGTCGACAATCTGGAATGCGGTACCGCCGTCCCCGATGACGCGCCCCATGCCGATGGGCTCCCCCTCGTACTGGAGGAGAACCCCGTGCCAGGTGTTCGGCAGGGCGAGCGCAACCGCCTCGGGGGCCTTGTCCGAGAGGCCGGCGTCGGTGCGCAAGCGGCGGAAGACCTCGACGGAGGGCACGCCCACGCTCAACTCGTAAGGATCACTCAAGTTTTCCACTTCCGATCGTGCGATGTGCGCGGTGATGGGCGTGCTCCGGTGCTCGGCTCGATGGTCAGTGGCCGGATTCGGCGTGGTCACCGTGGTCGCTGACCTGTGCTTCGAACCAGTCGTGCAGGGCGTCGACTAGTGCCGGCTCGTCGGTGGCGTAGGTGAGGGTGGCGCCGTCGGATCGTTCCCGGTAGCGCACCTCGATGCGTTCGTAGCCCTCTTGCAATCCCTTCAGGCCCGGCATGCTGTCGCCGTGGATCCGGGCGGGGTCGCCGAAGTCTCCCTGGCTGAACGCCTTGGCCTCCTGCTGGAGATGGGTGCGTATGAGGCCGATCTGTTTGGTGTCGTCGGGCTGGTCGGCGACGACGTCCTGGACCCCGCCGGTCTTAGTGGGGGTGAACTGGTGGGTCGTCTGTTCGAGGTCGAAGGGCATCACGGTCTGACCGCGTTCGGCGACCGCCTCCTGCCGGTTGCTTTGCCGGTCGTCACCATCCTGCTGTGGGCTCCCGGTCAGCAGGACTGCGGCCAGGGCCGCGCCGACACCCCCTACGGCGATGCCGGTCATCAGCAGACGGCGCTTGCGGTTGTTCATCCAGTGCCTCCGTGCACGTCAAGGGCGCGGTACGCCCGTCCGTTCTGGGGTGAGATCACTTCCGGGGTGGCCGGTGCCTGGTGGGCAGCGCCGCGGCTCAAGGCGGTGCACGGCGGCCGTGGGGCGTGCCGGCACCGCCCGCAGCTGTCGCCTGGATGCCCGCGGCCTTGGGCTCTACTCGCTCTTGGAGGGGATCAGCCACAGGGCGATGACGGCGGAGAGGGCGGCCACGCCCGTGGCGACGAGGAACGCGTCGTCGAAGCCGGAGGCGGCCTGAGCGCCGGTGCGGACGGCGATGCTCGCGGCTGCGGCACTGGAGACGGCCGCGGCGCCGACCGAGGCGCCGAACTCGTGGAAGGTGCTGACGATTCCGGAGGCCACACCGGCCTCGTGGGGGGCGACACTGCTGAGCGCGGTGGCCGCGGCGACAACGAACAGGGCGCCGAGTCCCGCCGCGGCGATGCTCACACCGGTGACCATGGCGGCGGTTCCGGACCAGAGTACCGGCACGAGGAATCCGGCAGCCGCGACGGCCAGGGCGAGCACAGCTAGCAACCGTGCTCCCAGACGGCCGATCACCCGTCCGGCGGCGGTCGCGGCGGCCATCGTCAGCAGCGCCACCGGCAGGAACAGCACGCCGGTCATCAGGGCACCGTGGCCCTGATGGTTCTGAAGGTAGAAAGAACCGAGGAAGAAGGCCCCCACCATCAGCGCCGTGGTGACGGCGATCACGAAGGTGCCCGCCACCACCGGGCGCCGGCCGAGCAGACGCAGGTCCATCAGCGGTGCCGTCGCCCGGCGCTGCCACGCGGCGAAGGCGGCGTAGGCGACTGCCGAGGCGGTGACCAGGACGACGGTGACGGCGTCGAGCCAGCCGTGGTCGCCGGCCCGGATCAGGGCGTAGATGAGAGCCCCGGTCGCCACGGCGACCAGGACGGCGCCGGGCACGTCGAGGGAGCCGGTCGCCACACGGGGCAGGCGCGGCACGAGCCGGGCCAGCAAGACGAGAACAACCAGGCCGACGGGGACGTTGACGAAGAAGACCCAGGCCCAGCCCGGACCTGCCGTGATCAGCCCGCCCAGCAGTACACCGAGGGCGGCGCCCCCGCCGCTGAGCGCCGACCAGATGCCCAGCGCGCGGTTGCGCTCGTCGCCGTCGAACAGCCGCACCACCACGGACAGAGCCGCGGGCGAGAGCATTGCGGCGCCCGCTCCCTGGGCAATCCGGGCACCGAGCAGCAGCGGGGCGCCGGTGGCGAATCCGGCGGCCAGCGACGCTGCGGTGAACACGGCGAGCCCGGCCAGGACGACCCGCTTGGCGCCGAACAGGTCCGCCGCCCGGCCGCCGAGCAGCATCAGACTCCCGAAGGTGAGGGCGTAACCGCTGACCACCCAGGTCAAAGCGGCGCGGCTCAGGTCCAGTTCGGCACCCATGTGGGGCAGTGCGATCGCGACCACGGTGATGTCGAGGATCAGCATCAGCTGGGCCAGCCCCAGCAGGCCCAGGACGGGCCAGCGCAGCGGATGGGGCGCATCCGGTGCATGTGTGGTGGTGGTTTCCGTGTCGCTCATGACGCTCATCCCTCGTCGGAAAATCGTACAGGCGTGTTCACGTTATACGCCCCGGGGGTATAAAGCGAACAGGGTTGTTCGCTTTACTGGGGTACTGTGAGCGCATGGGCAGCAAGAACACCACCAAGCGCGCCGACGCCCTGCGGAGCATCGAGGCGATCGAGCAGGCAGCGGCCGAATGCCTCGGATGCAACCCGGAGGCGAGCATGAGCGAGATCGCACGCGCCGCCGGTGTGGGCCGGGTGACGCTGTATGCGCACTTCACCTCCCGGGCAGAGGTCGTCGACGCGGCGATGAGCCGCGCCATCGACCGGGGCAACGAGGCATTGGACGCGGTCGATCTGACCGGTGATCCGCTGCTCGCCCTCGCGCGGTACGTCGAGGCCGGCTGGCATCTGGTGGATCAGGCGCGGGCGCTGCTCGTCGCCGCCCAGAAGGAACTCTCCGCCGGCCGCATCCGCGAGTTGCACAGCGGACCCGCCGCCCGGGTCGAGACACTCGTCGCCCGAGGCCGCGCCGAGGGCGCCTTCCGCACAGACCTGCCGATCGCGTGGCTGGTCAATATCCTGCACGCGATCATGCACGGCGCCGCGGAAGAGATCCGCGCCGGCCGCCTAACCTCCGACCGCGCCGCCCACCACATCACGGCCACAGTGCTCGCCGCCTTCACACCACCGGGCAAGCTGGTGCCGGAACCCGGCGGCGGAACCTGACACCGACGGCCTTCGAGGGGATACAGCGCAGCGAAGGCGACGCTGCACGCCTTCCCGGCGGCCGCAGCCAGATGCGGGCGGTGCGGCCGGGCCCGAAAGCGGAGCGGAAATGGTGCACCGCCTCGGTGATCCGTCCGCCCGAGCAGGTCGTCGCCGACGCCTTCGCCCAGGCCGAAGCCCGCGACCCGCAGCATCTGCGGGACTGGATCGTCCTCGTCGACGGCGCCCGCCATCAACTCGACCTGATCCACGCCGAAGCCACACGCCGCGGCATCCGCCCGAATGTCCTGCTCGACTTCGTCCACGTCGCCGAGTACTGCTGGACGGCCGCGCACGCCTTCCACCCGGTGGGCAGTCGCGTGGCCGAGACCTGGGCCGCGGACAAACTCACCGCAATCCTCGCCGGACACGGTGACCGCGCCGCCACCGAGATGTCCGCCCAGGCCGAGCACCTGTCCGCCACCCGCCGCGAGGCCGTCACCACCTGCCACCGCTACCTCACCGGCCACCTCGATCAGCTCCACTACGACACCGCCCTGAAGAACGGCTGGCCGATCGCCACCGGCGCCGTCGAAGGCGCCTGCCGCCACCTGATCGCCGACCGACTCGACATCACCGGCGCTCGCTGGGGACTTGACGGTGCCGAAGCCGTCCTCCAACTCCGCGCACTGATCACGAACGGCGACTTCGAGGACTACTGGCGCTATCACGTCGTCCGCGAACACGAACGTCTCTACCCGGCCCCCGACCAGCGAACTTACGTCCTCTCAGCCTGATCGCGGCCCCGACTTGAAACGCGCGCCCCAACCGCGACTCGTTTAAGCGAATATCGAGCGGTCGATGGCTTTCACAACCGCCGGACGCGCAGCACGCCGGTCAGTATCGGCAGGGTGAACTCGCCGCAGGTGGTCTCCGGTGTACTCGCAAGGAATGCACGGATCCGGCCCAGCGTGGCCTCTTGTTCCTGTTCCGGCATGACCAGCATCCCCGCGCGCGTCGCGAGGGTGGCGACGAGAGAGCCGGCGGTGCGGCGCTGCCCGTGCGGGAATTCGGCCTGCTCCGGCGAGCCGAACCGGGCGGCCGCACCGGTCTTCGGAAGGTGCATGTCGGCTGTCTCGGCGCGCCAGCTGGCGGGAGTGTCACGCGGACCGATGGCCGCGCTCCCGCTGACACGTGCGAGCCCGGCAACCCACTCGACCTGGTCGTCCATGAGGTTCCACAGGCCGGCCAGAATGCCGCCGGGTGCGAGGACTCTGGCGATCTCGGGTCCCGCGACGGACATGTCGAACCAATGCATGGCGTTGCCGTCCAACACGGCATCAATGGAGGCGTCCGGCAGTGGGATCGCCTCGGCACTACCCGACAGAGCACGGACACCCGGCAGCGTGCGGCGCAGTTCGGTCAGCATGGCCAAGTCGGGCTCGACCGCGATGACTTCGGCACCCAGCGCGACCAGCGTGGCAGTCAGCTTGCCGGTTCCGGCGCCGAGGTCGAGCACGCGTGGGCCGGGCGCAGCTTCGAGCGCCCAGCGCACCGCGTCCTGCGCGTAGTCCGGACGGTGCTCGGCGTATGCGACCGCCGCTGCGCCAAACGACGAGGCGTGAAGTAGCAGTTCATCCTGATCCACACGATCACGATATCTATGCCGCAAGTGGTAGGCGGGGGCGATCGGCGAAGGGTGCAGTTCCTCTCGGGGGACGCCTGAGCTGGGGTGACGCGGGTTGGTATCTCCGAAGTTCCGAAGTCCTGCGGCCCTAGGCTGCCGCCCTGAACGCGTCGACGCCCGTGAGCTCGGCCGACAGTGCCCACAGGCGCGCAGCCTGCTCGGGGTCGGTCGCATGTGCGTGCACGCCGCCTTCTGTTCCTTCGGCTGCCGGCTCGGCGATGTCGCAGTCCTCGCAGTACACGCCGCCCATGCCCGCCAGTTGAGGTGAGGTGGCAGCCCACAGCTGGGTGGCCGCGCCCTGGCCGGGCGTCTTGAAGGTGGGATCGGCCGGGTTGCCCTGCTCGTCGATCCAGCCCGCGTCGACCATCTCCGCCTTCCCGAGATGGCGCTGCAACGGGGTGAGGATGCTGCCCGGATGCACCGCGAACGCCCTGACCCCGGCGTCGCGGCCCAGCGCGTCGAGCTCGACGGCGAACAGTACGTTGGCCGCCTTCGCTTGCCCGTACGCCTCCCATCGGTCGTAGCCGCGCTCGAAGTGCGGGTCGTCCCAGTGCATGCCCATGCCGTGGGCGCCGGAGGACACGGCGACCACGCGCGCGCCACCGCGGGCGATCGCCGGCCAGAGACGGTTGATCAGCGCGTAGTGACCGAGGTGGTTGGTGGCGAACTGCGCCTCCCAGCCCGGACCGACCCGCGTCTCGGGGCAGGCCATGACCCCAGCGTTGTTGATCACTATGTCGATCGTGCGGCCTGTGGCCAGGAAACGGTCGGCGAAGCCGTGGACGCTTTCGAGGTCGGACAGGTCGAGGTCGTCGGTCTCCACGCCGTCGATGCCCTTGACCGCCTTCTGCGCGGCCGCCCGTCGCCGAGCGGGGACGATGACGCGGGCTCCGGCATCGGCCAGTGCGCGGGTCGTCTCCAGACCGAGTCCCGAGTAGCCACCGGTGACGATCGCGGTGCTGCCGGACAGGTCGATCCCACTCAGAACGTCGTCAGCGGTGCTGCGGGCGCCGAAGCCCGATCCGATCTTGTGCTGGAGTGGCGTCATGACGGAGACGCTAGGTGCTGAACTGCGCTCTAAGGCAAGGCGATTGGGCGGAGATCCTTCGGGTGCGAATTCTCTCGGGGGATAGCTGAGCCGGGAAGACGTCGATTGGCGTGTGGTCGGTGCCGGTGTGCTTCTACCGTGGCGGGGTGGAGGTGGGGCGCCATGGTGTCGTTGCCGGAGGAGCTTCAGGCGCGGGAGGCCGCGGCTCGACAGCGGGTGGAAGAACTCCAGGCCGAGGCTGCGGAGTTGACCGTTCGGCTGGAGAAGGACCAGGCGGATCTGTCGCGGTTGGAGATCACGCGGGAGACCGGTCGCGCAGGTGCTGGCGGAGTTGTCGGCCGCGGAGGCAGCACCAGAAGTAGGGGCGCGCGATGGGCTGGAACCCAAGGAAGCGCCGGCGCCGCACGGCATTGGGGTGATGGCGGTACCGCCGTGGCGGGAGGGCCTGATTGCTCAGGTGTTGCCGGACGTGTACCGGGACATCGTGGAGATCGTCGCTGATGCTCCAGGTCCGTTGCAGGCCAAGCAGATCGTGCCGCGGATCGGGCTGGAGGCCACCACGGCGAAGATGAAGGGACCCGGGGGAAGCTGAAGCGTCTGGTGGAGCGGGGCTGGCTGGACGAGGACGCCCGCCGGGTCAACTCCCGGTGACCAAGGGGCTCTTCTCCGTAGATTCGAAGGTGCCAACCAAACGAACCGCAAGAAGATCCGAAGAAGAGCCCCAGATGGAACCCTATGACGCCTTATCCGGGCCTGATGCGTATGCCGCCTCCCGTAATGCCTTCGAACGCCTCGTCGCGACGCTGGCCGGTGACCCGGCGCGGGGTATGGCCCATGACGAGCTGGAGGAACTGCTCGAACAGCAAGGGCGCGAGTTGCTGCGGCAGTTGATGCAGGATCACCTTGACCTGCGAGCGAGGACGGAAGAAGCGGCAGTCGGCATCAGCGCAGGGCAGCCGGCGGTGCGCGGACCGGAAGGACAGGTGCGGACCTGGCGGGAGACACACCATCTCCGGCATTCCCGAGTCAACCGTCCGCCGTCGCATCGGCGAGCTCGTCGGCGGCGGCGTCCTGATGTTCGAGGTCGAGGTCGCCCCCCGGCTCTACAGCCGGCACCTCGACGTGATCTGCTGGCTCGACGTGCACCCCGCCGCGCTCGGTGATGTCGCGAGCGCCCTCGCCTAGCACCCCGAGGTCGCGTTTGCCGCGACGACCGCGGGCGTCACCTGGCATCCTCGCGTTCCTCGAGCTCGCCGACGGCGGCCACCTGCACCGGTACCTCACCGAACGCATCGGCGCGCTCCCCGGCGTGCACCGCGCCGAGACCGAGATCGTCGCGCAGTGGATCAAGCGGGTCGGATCCCTCGTCGCCACCCGAGCCTGAGCGCGGCTTGCTTTCAAGCGCGCTCGAAGCTTTAGCGTCCTGGCCATGACCACGACGAACGAGACGAAGACATGGATCATCACGGGCGCGAGTTCGGGCCTCGGCCTGGCGCTCGCCGAGGCGGCACTCGCGGCCGGCGAGCATGTGATCGGGACCGCGCGACGGGCCGACCGGTTCGACGTGCTCAAGGCGCGGTACGGGGATCGGCTCCTCGCCATCGAGCACGATGTGCGCGACACGGCGGGAGCGGCCGCGGTCGTGCAGCGGGCGCTGGAGGTGTTCGGGCACGTCGACGTGCTCGTCAACAATGCCGGCGCCGGACAGGTCGGCGCCGCCGAAGAGATCACGGATGCCGCGCTGCGGGCCATGCTCGAGCAGCACCTGTTCGGCCCGGCCGCCTATGTGCGTGCCGTGCTGCCCCACCTGCGGGAGCGTCGCTCGGGTGCGATCGTGCAGATGAGCAGCCAGGGCGGGCGGATGTCGTTCCCCGCCGTCGGCAGCTACTCAGCCGGCAAGTTCGCGCTCGAGGGCTGGTCGGAGGCGCTCGCGGGCGAGGTCGCACCGTTCGGCATCCGCGTCCTCATCGTCGAGCCAAGTCGCTTCCGCACCGCGTTCAACGCCGCCGACGTGCTCAACACAGCGCAGCAGCAGAGCTCGATCTACGACGAGGCCATCGGTGCCGTGCGCGCGAACATGGCCGAGGCCGACGGCATCCAGGAGGGCGACCCGGCACGCGCCGCCCAGGTGATCCGCGACATGCTCGACACCCCCGACGCGCCGCTCCGGCTCCCGCTCGGTGCCGAGGCGGTTCGCAATCTCACCCGCGTCTACCGTGGTGCGCTCGATGACGTCGAGAAATGGGCGTCTGTGAGCGAGTCGGCAGACTTCCCAGGCATGCCGCCCGCGGTGCGTGCGTTCTGATCGCCGTACGCTGTGGGCCATGGCCACTGACGCGCTGATCGAACGCATCCTCGCTGCCAGCGACGGGCCGTCCTCGTCGGCGATCGATGCGCTGCACGAGCTGTTCGACGACGCCGCGATCGAGGCTTCGGCGATGCCCAAGAGTGTCGCCGAGGCCGCCCGGCTTGTCGGCCTGTCGACGCACACCCTCCGGTACTACGAGCAGGAGGGACTCGTGCGGCCCGCTCGCAACGCCTCCGGGTACCGCGAGTACTCCGCGTTCGACCTGCGCCGCCTCGTCTTCCTCACCCGGATGCGTCTGTCCGGCATGACCATGACCGACCTCAAGCGCTACATCCTGCTCGTCGAGCAGGGCCCGAGCACCATCCCGGAACGCCGCCGCATCATGCTCGACCAGCAAGACCGAATCACTCGGCAGATCCGTGAGCTCGGCCTGGCGCTGGAGACCACCGAGTACAAAATCCGCGTCTACGACGGACACCCGGAAGGCTGACGCCCGCCCGCTGTCCAACGGGCTGATGTGAGCGTGTTTCATAGGTGTTCGCCTGTGAAGCAACCAGCGCCGGCGGCCTAACCTGCTGGGGCGCGTCGATCTTCTCTGTATTGACGAGCTCGGCTACATGGAACCCGACCGGCGCGGAGCCGAGTTGCTGTTCCAGGTGCTGACGGAGCGGGAAGAGAAGAACAGCGTCGCGATTGCTTCCAACGAGTCGTTTTCCCAGATGTGGACGAAGACGTTCACGGATCCGCGGCTCTGCGCGGCCATCGTCGACCGGCTGACCTTCAACGGCGCGATCATCCAGACTGGCACCGAGTCCCTACCGGCTCGCCCATACGAAGGCGGTGGCCGAGCGCGCCGAAGCCAGCTGACCGGCCGCCACGCGGGAGACCCTCCCGACAGCGGCCCGAACTCAGCCTTCTCGCTATGGGCTGACAAGTTGTGCGGGATCTCTCCGGAGACGGCCTGTCGGGCAGGCCCGGGTGGGTCTGCCCGACGGTGTGCAGTGTGTGACACCCTGCCCGAGCTTTCGGGTGAGGGTGGTGCCTGTGGTGTGGCTCGGCGGCCGGCTTACGGATGCTCAGCGATGGCTGGGCCCGCCGGTCAGTCGATGCCGTCGATGATGCGGAAGTCGCGCTGGAAGCCGTCGGGGAGGGCCACCAGCGCCTTCTGGTATGCCTCGCTCTCGTATGCCGCGACGGCCTGTTCAAAGCTGTCGAACTCGATCAGAACGACGCGTTGCGTGAGTCCGGCCTCGTGGGCGACGACTCGACCGCCAAGGAGGGACAGGACGCGCCCGCCCCCGGCCTGGACAGCCGGACCGGCCAGCTCGTTGTAGGCAGTCAGCCTCTCAGGGTCGGAAATGGCGGGGTAGACACTGACCCAGTAGCCCTTAGCCATGGAAACCTCCTGTGTTGGGCCGGACACGTCCGACTTCGAATTGACACTCAGATCGATCGATCCCGGCGACGGGCACTGCGGTCAGTTGAATCGTCATATGCGCAGGTTAGGGCTCGATGTGCGGTCGAGGGAAAGACCGGTACGGGATAGACTCAGAACGGATCGTTATCAATCGGCAGGGAGGGCACGTGGCGCCGGATACGGTGAGCCTGCGGTACTTCCTGGTGCTGGCGCAGGAGTTGAACTTCACCCGCGCGGCCGCACGGATCGGTATCGCACAGCCCGCACTCAGCGCCCGGATGCGCCGATTGGAGGCGGAACTCGGTACGGCCCTGCTGGTCCGCAACACCCGTAGCGTCGTATTGACCACGGCCGGTGCGGCTTTGGCGGAGTCCGCGCCGCCCGCGCTGGCGGCGCTGGACCGGGCATGGGACACCGCCCGGAGCGCGGCGGCCGGTGAACTGGGCACGCTGCGCATCGGATACAGCCTCAGCGCCGGGGCCGAGACGGCTCCGGCCCTGGTGGACAGGCTGATTCGCGGCACTCCCGGACTCGAGGTCGGCGCGGTCCCGATGGCGACACCGGAGATCTCCCCCGCGGTCGCCGACGGCCGCATCGATGCCGGGATCACCCGCGGTGAACAGCCGGGCCGTGGCGTGCGCCGGTTCCTGCTGCGGCGTGCGCGCGTCGGGGTCCAGCTGGCGCAGCACCATCCACTGGCCGAACACCCGGAGATCGAGCTCGCCGACGCGGCCGCGTATCCGCTGCGACTCCCGGACCGTGCGGCCAACCCCGTGATCCACGATCAGCTGTCCGCACTTTTCCGAGACACCCGACCACACCCCCGATTCCACACGCCCGCAGTCTCTTTCGACATGTCTCAACGCGACCTGCGCGACGGGCTCACCCTCGCCCCGGCCGGAGAAGCCGCGGCCACGGCACAACCGGCCGGTCTCACCTGGCGACCGCTGCGAGGCGCGCCCAGCCTGACGATCCACCTGGTCCTCCCACGCGAGCAGTCGCCACTACACCGCCGCATCCGTGCCGTCGCCAAAACCCTGGCGCACGAGCTGCACTGGCTGCCGGACTGACGCGCAAGAGGTCAAGCGAGACGAACGCCTGCGGTGGCGAGGCCGAAGACCCTGCGCCCGGCGGACTTCGCGCCTTCGCCGACGCCGAACCGGACAAGCACGGGTAACCGGCGGGAATGCCCGCCGTCAACGGCGTCCATGACGTCGGTCAATGCTTAACGCCAACCACTGTTCCATTACCGAGGCCGGAAATGGCCACGCTCCTGAGACAGAAGCATGGCCATCGGCGTGAGAATGAGCAGAGAGCGGCAGGCCACAGCGTCGGTATGTGACGCGCGTTCTGAGATCCCACACCAGCCTACGAGCGGGTGCCAGCCTCGGCACGCTTGCCCAAGAGCTCTCGTGACGGGTGCATTCAGGCACCGGCGTGTGTCATCGCTGGTCAGCTAGGTGTCGAGGACGGGTAGGACGCCGGTGGTGAGGTCGCCACGCAGTCGCAGGTAGCGGACGGGATGGCGGTATCGAGCGTCCTCGAAAGCGGTGTCCGCGAGGAACTCGGCGACCAGGTCGGGGCGCACGCGCTCGTAGTCCAGGTCCTTGCGGGTGCCCCAGCCCGCGGAGAAGCGGCGGCCCTGCCACGGGTGACCGGCGTCAGCAGGCGAGAGCTCCTGACCGAGCTCGTGACGGGCCGCCGCACTCAGAGCAGTGGTGCGGTCGATCAGCCGCAAGTCTTCGGACCTGGTGTACCGGCCCAGCAGGAGTGTCTGCGGAGCGCGCAGAGAGCCGGTGACACCGCCGATCACTGCTTCGGACGTTTGCCGCGTGCGCACCTTGATCCAACCGCGCTTGCCCGGCACATACGGCTGCGCCAATCCCTTGCAGACTACCTCTTCGATCCTGGCCACGCCCCACGCCGGATCGAGCCAGCCCTGCGCCGTTGCCCGGTCCGTCGTGGCAGGGCACAACGTCCATGGCGCTGCGAGGTCGCGACGGGCGAAGAGATCTTCGAGTCGGGCGCGACGCGCCCGGTAGCGACGATCGAGCAGTTCGACGCCGTCGGCTTCCAGCACATCGAAGACGATCACGTGTGCTGGGCGGGTGAGTGCGGCCTGGGCAGCGCCCCGGCCCGTGCGGCGGGCACGCCGCTGCAGCTCGGTGAAGTCCAGCCGCTCCTGGTAGGCGACCGTGAGTTCGCCGTCGAGCACGACGTCCTCACCGATCGCCGCGGCAGCCTCGACGATCTCCGGGAAGCCGGGAGCCAGGTTGGCGCCACCACGAGACTGCAGCACGACGCTGCCCGCCCGGACGAACACGATGACCCGGAAGCCGTCCGCCTTGGGCTCTATGGCGAGGCCGCCGGGAAGTGCCCCATCGGGAGGCAGCCGGTCGCGCGCGGCGGCCGGCATCGGGGAGATCGGCGGCAACCGTGGCACTCCCCACCAGTACGTCACCCCGGCGATTTCACTCGTTGAGGACACTTCAGTGCCACAGAAGGTTGAGTGCTGACCTGCCGCCCCGACACTGATCAGTCCGCTCAAGGTTCGATGCGAAAGAAGATCACCGACCAGACTTCGGTGAGAACGCTTGAGGCCTGTTGCGACAGAACATCAGTCACAGCTGTCCTTTGACAGCGAAGTTAGTCGTGTGCGGGCCGCTGACCTGGGCCGACTAGATTGGATGTCAACGAGTCTGCTCGTGCTGACGCCAGTTCGGGATCGTGTTGTTCCATCTCTGATGATCTGGCCCCTGTCTCAAGTGATCTGGTTCGCTGACGTGCTTGGAACTCAGGGGGCGAGTGGGTCCCCCTCCGAATCGCCATAGTCGAGTGGGTCTGAGTCATAGAAGACGATCTCCGCGCACACGGGCGAGTCGGTTGCGGGTGGCTTGGACCGCGCTTCGTACGGGTTCAGCGGCTTGAAGCGGTGTGGGCCGCTCTTTCGACGGGCGGGCGTCACGCCATCTTCCTGGAGGAGGAAGGCGCGTGAAGCTATCAGCGCAACCAGCGCAAGGCTGCTGGGCAGGATAGTTACAGATGCCTCCTCGTCGCCACGGATCATCATCGCCGTTAGCACCAACAGCGCCGTGAGTGCCGTTGCCGCGATGAGGGCGATAGCGAGCCACCGCCGCTGGCGTGCCTTCGCACCTGCCTCACTGTGTAGCCGGAAGCCGACCATGTCACCGCACGTGGCGCACCGCAGGTACCCGATTCGGACCCTCTCGGGCGGCCGGTCGGCCCAGGCTGTCTGAACTTGGTAGTAGCGGTGGGTAGTTGATCCACTGTACTCAGTGTGGGTGTGGTGGATCAGCCGTATTCCGACCCTGGGCCCGATCTGCTGCACTCCATCCCCCTGCTCGCTTTGAGCCTGTCCGGATGGGCCAACGGTAGTGACTGAGCTTGGGAGGGGTCCCGACGATTCGAAGGTGAAGGGGCTCGACTGTGGAGAACCAACTGGACTCTCCTATGACGCGCAAGTCGAGGCGGATGGGCTATCGGCGGTGGTGAGGTGACGGTAGATCTGGCGGACGAGATAGCGCTTGAGGCTTCGGCGAATCTCTTTGTTGGTGCGGCCTTCAGCGCGTCGGCGTTCGACGTATGCGCGGGTATCGGGATCGTGGATCATGCGGCTGACCGTGGCCATGTGCAGTGCCCGGTTCAGACGCCTGTCTCCGCCGCGGTTGAGCCGATCCCAGACCGGCCACCCCGAGCCTCACAGCTCGGGTTGGTCGGCTGACCTGGCACGTCGTGGTCGCCGCCACGCTGACGGCCGGGGTGGTGCGGCTGATCCTGTGCACCCGACACCGACTCCCGCCGTGGTGTGGATCTACACCGCCGTACTCGTCCTGATCGCGGTCGGCGGCCAGCGGCGAGGGCGCGCAGGTCGCCGT
Source organism: Streptomyces sp. NPDC050704 (assembly GCF_040654355.1). Lineage (NCBI taxonomy): Bacteria > Bacillati > Actinomycetota > Actinomycetes > Kitasatosporales > Streptomycetaceae > Streptomyces > Streptomyces sp. NPDC050704. Next base: position 25,102 of record NZ_JBFAHW010000137.1, read on the forward strand.
GTTCGGGACCTTCATGCCCGCCACCCTCGCCTCGGCCGTCTACGGCGGCTTCCTCGCTCTGGTCTGAGCCCACTCGTATGGTGCGCTCCCAGGAGGCAGGAAGCGTGCGAGCCGGCTGCCTTCGGGAGGGGAGAACCGGCCGTCTTCGGGAGGGGAGAAGAGGATGCGACGGGGGCATTCACGGATGTCCCGCTGGCCACTATGGTATGGGAGCGCTCCCATTCGTCTTGCGGCGATCCGGTCCTAGACCGGCCGGGCGCCTTGGTGGGTGCGCGGCACTTCTACAGTCGGGCGGTTCGGTGGGCGAGTCGCCGCTCGGCCGACCTGACGTCTGCGCGCCGATGCCGGTCGGCTGCCCGCCGTGCCGCATCACCGCGGAGGAGATCCCCCACATGATCATCGGACACGTCGGCCGGAGCCGGAAGCGGCTCCGCTTCCACCGCTTATCCGCCCTGCTGGGAGCCCTGTTACTGGCCCTCGCCGTGGCCTCGCTGCCGTCCCCGGCGGCGGCGCACGGCGTCGCCATGGGGCCCGGCTCGCGCACGTATCTCTGCTACCTGGACCTGCTCCAGAACGAATCGACCCAGATGCCCTCCAACCCGGCCTGTCGCGCCGCCGTCCAGCAGGCCGGCACCACGCCGCTGTACAACTGGTTCGCCGTGCTGGACTCCAACGCCGGTGGCAGGAGTGTGGGCTACGTCCCTGACGGGAAGCTCTGCAGCGCCGGCGACAGGAGCCCGTACAACTTCTCCCCCTACAACGCGGCCCGCACAGACTGGCCGACGACGCACCTCACCTCGGGCTCGAACATCCAGATCAACTACAGCAACTGGGCACACCACCCGGGCAGGTTCGAGGTGTACATCACCAAGAACGGCTGGTCGCCCACCACCCCCCTGGCCTGGGGTGACCTGACGCATCTGCAGACCGTCACCGACCCGCCGCAGACGAGTGGCCCGGGCAGCGTGGGCGGCCACTACTACTGGAACCTGCAGCTGCCGGCGCGGTCCGGTCCGCACATGCTCTTCGTCCAGTGGATCCGTTCGGACAGCAATGAGAACTTCTTCTCCTGCTCCGACGTCGTCTTCGACGGCGGCCAGGGTGAGGTCACGGGGCTGGGCGGTGGCCGGACGACGGCCGACGCGATCGCCGCGAAGGCGGCGGACTCCACCGGCATCCAGGCCGCGGCCGATCACACCGGGCACGGGGCGCATGCCGCCGCAGCTGCGGACGTGGACGCGGTGAACGCCGCCGGCGAGGCAACGAGCGGCTCACCGCTCACCGCGCTGGCCGGCCCGCTGGCGGGAGCCGCGGTCCTGGTGGCCTGCGTCGCGGGTGCGGCGTTCCACCGCGGACGGCGCCGCCGGCAGGCCGACGCCCGACCGTGATCCCCATCCCCTTTGGGCCTGTCCGGTGGATCGTGCCGCAGCACCGGGTGCAGTACCCGCCGGTGCGGTCCCGCAAGGGGCCGTCGCTTACCGCGGCATGATCCGCCGGACAGGCCCTGACACCAGGCGCGGCCTCGATGCGG
>NZ_JBFAHW010000138.1:0-26589 GCF_040654355.1 Streptomyces sp. NPDC050704
CACCCGCACCCAACACCACAACCCCACGGGGTCTGGGGCGGAGCCCCAGGGGATGGGACGGGTAGGGGCGGCGGGGGCGAAAGAAAGCCCGGTCACCGGAACCCCTCACACCGCCCCAGGAATCACCAACCCCGACTCGTACGCCACGATCACCAGCTGCGCCCGGTCCCGCGCCCCCAACTTGCCCATGATCCGGCTGACATGGGTCTTCGCGGTGAGCGGGCTCAGCCCCAACGCATCGGCGATCTCCGTGTTGTTGAGCCCGCGCGCGACCAGCGCGAGCACCTGCCGCTCCCGCTCGGACAACCCGTCGGGCCCGCCCGCCGGCGACGCCACGGCCTGCGGCGCACGCAGAAAGCGGGCGATGAGCCGCGAGGTGGGCCCGGGCGAGAGGAGCGACTCCCCCGCGGCCACGGTACGGATGGCGTCGAGGAGTTCGGCGGGCCTGATGTCCTTGACGAGGAAGCCGGACGCCCCGGCCCGCAGCGCCTCGACGATGTGCTCGTCGGTGTCGTACGTCGTCAGGACCAGCACCTTCACCCCCGCGAGGTCATCGTCGGCGGCGATGAGCCGGGTCGCCTCGATCCCGTCCAGGTCGGGCATGCGGACGTCCATGACGACGAGATCGGCCCGCGCGGACCGGGCCAGCTCCACGGCCTCCCGTCCGGTGCCCGCCTCGGCGACGACCTCCATGTCCCCGGCCGACGCGACGAGCATCGCGAAGGAGGCCCGGACGAGGGTCTGGTCGTCGGCGAGCAGCACGCGGATCGTCATCGGGCGTCCTCCTTCGACAGCGGCAACGGCAGCGGCAGAACGGCACTCACCTCGAAGCCCCCGACGGGGCCCGGTCCGGCGTCCAGTGTGCCGCCCACCGTACGGGCCCGCTCACGCATCCCGACGAGCCCGAACCCGGGCGGGCCGTCGGAGGCGGACGCTCCCGCCCCGTCGTCCGTGACGCTCACCCGCAGGGCGCCGTCCTCGGTCCGCAGACCCACCCGGACCGTGAGATCGTCGCGGCCCCCATGACGTACGGCATTGGTGAGCGCCTCCTGCACGATCCGGTAGGCGGCGGCCCCCACGGAGGGCGGTACGCCGTCCGTGCGCACGGACAGTTCCACCTTGGCCCCGGTGACCCGGGCCGACTCGACGAGGTCGGTCAGCCCGTCGAGCCCGGGCAGAGGGCCACGACAGCCTTTGGAACCGGCCGCGACCCCGACGTCCACGTCATGCGTCCTCAGCACCTCCAGCGTCGTCCGCAACTCCCCTCGAGCCGTCCGGCACGTGTCCGCGATGTCGTCCAACGCCTGGGCGACGGCCGTGCGGTCGAGCCGTTCCGGGTCGGCGGCCAGCACGTGCGCGGCCACTGACGTCTGCACGCCGATCAGCGTGATGCTGTGCGCGAGCAGGTCATGCAGGTCCCGGGCGACCCGCAGCCGCTCCTCGGCGACCCGGCGCCGGGCCTCCTCCTCGCGGGTGCGTTCGGCGCGCTCGGCGCGTTCCAGGGCGGAGGCGAGGTACTGGCGGTGGACTCGGATGTAGCCGCCGAAGAGCAGTACGGAGATGAGCCAGCCGGTGATGCGGATGATCTCGGCGAGGCCGTCCGGATTGGTCACCGCGTTGACGGTGAGGGTCATGCCGATGAGGACGGTCCCGATGAACAGGGTGCGGCGGGCGCTGCCCGCGACGGCGACGGTGTAGAGCGCGAGCAGGGTCGCCGGGACGGGGGCGCTGTGGGTGTAGTCGATCGCGTGGTACGGGGCGACGCAGGCCACCACGACCAGCATCACGGTCACGGGGTAACGCCGGCGCCAGATCAGCGCGACGTGCGCGCCCAGCAGCAGCAGCCACGCGAGGAGGCCGGGCTCGCGCCCGTCCTTGATGAAGAGGGCCATCACCGTGGTGAGGGCGGCAAGCGCGGCGACCAGGTGCGCGTCGTTGCGCAGGGAGGGGACCGCCGGAGGGTGGTTGACGGCGGTCAGGGCCCGCTCGATGAGGGATTGGGGACGCGGCACTGCTCCATCTTCCGTCAGGCGGGCGCCCCTCCGGCAGAGGGAGGGACGCCCGGATGTCTCTGCGGGACTGCGGTGTCTCTACGGGACTGCGGCGGGTTCCGGCTGCCGTGGCGGCTCCTGCCTGTCCGACCCCGACCCCTGCTCCGCCGCCGGGTCCGGTTCGCGCGAGAGCTTCCCCGGCCACCACACCTTCCGCCGCAGCGCGACACTGGCACTGGTCACCAGGTACGTCCGTACGAGGAAGGTGTCGAGCAGCACTCCGACGGCGATCACGAAGCCGAGCTCGACCAGCTGCACCAGGCCCATGTTCAGCAGCACGGCGAAGGTCGCGGCGAGGACGAGTCCGGCGGAGGCGATGACGCCGCCGGTGGTCCGCAGGGCGGTGAGCGCGGCGGTCACCGGTTCGGCGCCCGCCAGGGATTCCTCCCGCATCCGGTGCATCAGGAAGATGCCGTAGTCGACGCCGAGGGCGACGAGGAACACGAAGGACAGCAGCCCGAGCCCCGGATCGGTCCCCTCGAACCCGAAGACCGGGCCGAAGACCAGCCCTCCGATACCGAGCGCCGCGCCCCACACCGCGACCACGGCGGCCACCAGCAGCAGTGGCGCGACCAGGCTGCGCAACAGCGCGACCAGGATCAGCAGTACGGAGGCCAGGACGAGCGGCACGACGATCTTCATGTCGCTGGAGTTGGTGTCCTTCAGGTCGAGCTGCTCGGCGCTGGGACCACCGATGTAGGAGCCGTCGAGCTGCGAGCGCAGGGACTCGATCGTGGCGGTCTCGCCCGCCGACTGGGGCGCGTCCTTCGCGGCCACGGAGATCTCCGTCCAGCCGTCTCCGCTGCGCCCCTGTTCGACGTTCGCGACACCCTGGTGGTCCCGCAGCGTCGCCAGCGTGGCGTCGGTCCGGTCGCTGGGGGTGATCACGTTGATCGGCTGGGTGCTCTGCTCGGGATATGCGGCGGCGAGCGTCTGCATCGCGACGACCGCGTCGGGCTTGTCGACGAAGGAGTCCTCCTGCTTGACGGTGCCGGGCAGGTTCAGCATGCCGAGGGCGAGGGCGCCGAGCAGGACCACACCGCCGGTGAGGACGGCCAGCGGCCGCCGCCCGGCAGAACTGCCCATCGCGGAAAACAGCGACCTGCGCTCCTTGGGCCGGCTCCCGAACGCGGGTACCAGCGGCCAGAACACCCGGCGGCCGAGCAGCACCAGGAGCGCGGGCAGCAGCGTGAGCATCGCGAGGAGCGCGGACAGCACGCCGACGGTGCCCATCGGACCCATCCCGCGGCTGCTGTTGAGGTCGGCGGCGAGCAGGCACAGCAGTCCCAGGGCGACCGTGCCGGACGAGGCGAGGACGGCGGGGCCGCAGCCGCGCAGGGCGGCCCGCATCGCGTCGTACGGCCGCTCGATGCGCCGCAGTTCCTCCCGGTAGCGGGCGATCAGCAGCAGCGCGTAGTCGGTGCCCGCGCCGAACACGAGGATCGTCATGATGCCCGTGCTCTGGCCGGAGACGCTCGTGTCGAACGCCGAGTGGAGTCCGTACGCGACGCCCATGGAGAGGTAGTTGGCGACGCCCGCGACTGCGAGCGGCACGAGCCACAGCAGCGGGCTGCGGTAGATGATGATCAGCAGGATGGCGACCACGCCGACGGTGGTGTAGAGCAGCGGTCCGTCGAGCGAGTCGTAGACCGCGCCGGCGTCGGTGGCCAGCGCCCCCGGGCCGCCCACCTCGACGCTCAGCCCGTCGCCGCCTTCGGTGACATCGCGTACGTCGTTGACGAACGCGTCCCGGAGTTCCTCGTCGGTCCCGGGCTCGTTGCTGGCGACCGGGTACATCAGGGTGGTCCCGTCCTCGGACGGCACGCCCTTCGGGGTTCCGGTCAGCTGGTGCGCGCCCGCGATCTCGTCGACCTGCTGCTGCGCCGTCGTACGGTCGACCGCGGTGAGCCCGCCGTCCCGGTGGTAGACGAGCACGATCTCGGTCGTCTCACCCCCGGGCAACTGCTCCTGGATCTTGGCCACTTGGGTCGAGTCCGCACTCGCCGGCAGATAGTCCACGGCTCGGTCGGCCTGCACGTCGGACAGCTTGGCCGAGAACGGGCTCATGAAGGCGAGCAGGCCCACCCAGAGCCCGAGCAGCAGCCAGGGCACGGCTCGCCGCCGCGTACGCGTGGTTGTCTTTCCGGGCCCCATGTCGGGGTCCCCCCTCCCTTGAACGGGTGTCTGGACATGACCAGACTCCCGGCGCGGGGCTCGCGAAACGTCGCGCGGGAGGGCGAGTTCGGGGGTACGGCCGGGGGTGGCCGCGGGGGCCGATTACTCCCGCGGGAGTACCGGGCGGGAGTACGGCACACGGCACCGGCGACTCGCGACGAGGCGACCGCGAACCGGGCAACCGGGCAACCGGGCAACCGGGCAACCGGGCAACCGGGCGCCAACGAGGGATCGCCAACGACGGGTCGCCTACGACGGTGTGCGCGCCGCCGCAAGGAGCCGGGTCACGTCGTCCGCGCAGATCGTCAGCGCGGCGCCCACCGTCGTCAGGGTCTCGCGTTCGGCGGGGGTGTAGGGGCCGTCGGCGAGGGCGATGCGGGCGCCCTGGAGGAGGATGGCCTCGCGGCCGGTGGGGGCGAGGTGCGGGGCCAGCGGGTCCAGCGCCTCGTGGAGCTCTATGGCGAGGCCGGGCCCGCAGGGTTCGCCGATCAGGCGGCCGGTGTCGGCGGCCAGGGCCTCGACGAGGGCGGCGAGCTGGTCCTCGGTGCAGTCGTCGAAGCCCGCCGACCGGACGGCGTGCGCGGCGGTCTCCAGGGACGTACGGGCGCAGCTGCCGCCCGCGGCGAGGACGGCGAGGGCGACGGTGTGCACGGCGTCGCGGAGCATCGCGGCGAAGCGGGTCGTGGTCGGGTGGTCGAGGACGTCCGCGCTGTACCGGTGGCGGCAGGCGGCGCACTCGACGACGGGGCCCGTCTCGCCGCGCGGGAGGACCGGGACGCCAAGGCAGATGAAGCGCCGGCGGCCGGTGAGGCGCTGGTAGTTCCGGTCGCCTCCGCAGCCGGGGCAGAAGAACTCGCCGTCGCCGACGGTGGTCCACGCGGTACGGGTGCCGAGGATGCGCGAAACGCCCATTCCGCCGACACGGACAGACCGGCCGTTTCGTCCCCGCCTTGGCAGCACGTCGCACCTCCGTAACCCCACGGCAACATCGCCGCGTTGGCGTGATGTTAGCCACATTGTTGATGCGGAGTCAGTACCCAGGGCTGGACCGCTCTGTGACATGGCCGGATAAGCGCCGCGGTCCCGCCCGCCGGTGTGGCGGACGGGACCGGAGTTGACGCAGGTGAACGGCCTTATCGTGTCGCGCGGTTGACGGCGGAGACGACTGCCTTCAGCGACGCACGTGTCGTATTCGCGTCGATGCCGATGCCCCACAGGACCTTGTCACCGATCGCGCACTCGATGTACGAGGCGGCCTGCGCGGACGCGCCCTCGCTCATCGTGTGCTCCTGGTAGTCCAGCAGCCGGGCGTCGATGCCGATGCCCTGCAGCGCGTGGAAGAACGCGGAGATCGGGCCGTTGCCGGTGCCGACCAGAACGGTCTCGGCGCCGTCCACCTCGGCCTCGACGGTGAGCGTGTCGATGCCGTCGCGGTCGGTGGTGCTCTGGCCCTCCTTGACCTGGATACGGCCCCAGGGGTTCTGCGGGTTGGGCAGGTACTCGTCCTGGAAGACCGCCCAGATGTCCTTCGGCGTGACCTCGCCGCCCTCGGCGTCCGTCTTCGCCTGGATGATCTTCGAGAACTCGATCTGCATCCGGCGCGGCAGGTCCAGCTTGTGGTCGTTCTTCAGGACGTACGCGATACCGCCCTTGCCGGACTGCGAGTTGACGCGGATGACGGCCTCGTAGGAGCGGCCGACGTCCTTCGGGTCGATCGGCAGGTACGGGACGGCCCACTCGATGTCGTCGACCGTGACGCCCTTCGCGGCCGCGTCGGCCTCCATGGCGTCGAAGCCCTTCTTGATGGCGTCCTGGTGGGAGCCGGAGAAGGAGGTGTAGACGAGGTCGCCGACGTACGGGTGGCGGGCGTGGACGCCCATCTGGTTGCAGTACTCGGCGGTGCGGCGGACCTCGTCGATGTTCGAGAAGTCGATCTGCGGGTCGACGCCCTGCGAGAAGAGGTTCATACCCAGGGTGACCAGGTCGACGTTGCCGGTGCGCTCGCCCTGCCCGAACAGGCAGCCCTCGATGCGGTCGGCGCCGGCCATCAGCGCCAGCTCGGCCGCCGCGACGGCCGTACCGCGGTCGTTGTGGGGGTGGACGGACAGGCAGACGTACTCGCGGCGGGACAGGTTGCGGGACATCCACTCGAAGCGGTCCGCGTGCGTGGAGGGGGTCGAACGCTCCACGGTGGCGGGCAGGTTGAGGATGATCTCGCGGTCCGGGCCGGGCTGCCAGACGTCCATGACGGCCTCGCAGACCTCCAGGGCGAAGTCCAGCTCGGTGTCGGTGAAGATCTCGGGGCTGTACTGGTAGCCGAAGGTGGTCCGCTCGTCGAGCAGCTTCTCGGCGTACTCCACCACCAGCCGCGTACCGTCCACGGCGATCTGCTTGATCTGGTCCTTGGAGCCGCGGAAGACGACCCGGCGGAAGACGGGGGCGGTGGCGTTGTACAGGTGCACGGTGGCGCGCTTGGCGCCGACCAGGGACTCCACGGTCCGCTCGATCAGGTCCTCGCGGGCCTGGGTCAGTACGGAGATCGTGACGTCGTCGGGGATCGCGCCCTCTTCCTCGATGATCGAGCGCACGAAGTCGAAGTCGGTCTGCCCTGAGGCCGGGAAGCCGACCTCGATCTCCTTGTAGCCCATCTTCACCAGCAGGTCGAACATCTCGCGCTTGCGGGCGGGCGACATGGGGTCGATCAGGGCCTGGTTGCCGTCACGCAGGTCGGTGGAGAGCCAGCGGGGGGCGACGGTGATCCGGTTGTCCGGCCACGTGCGGTCGGCGATGTCGACCTGCTCGTACGGGCGGTACTTGTGGATCGGCATGGAGGTGGACTGCTGGCGGTTCGCCATGATGCGTGGGCTCCTCGAAGGTGTCCGGAAGGACGGCCGACGGCGCAACGCCAGACTCCGCGGGGAGGGGGTCGGCCTCGACTTACAGGCCCTCGCCGCGGCAGCTAAGGAGGAGCAGCCCGAAACGCATGATGCTCCGCATGCTAGCCCAGTCACACTCCGTACGGGGGCTCGTATCAGTATGCGGGACGCCCGGGGAATACGACACAAAAGGTGCACAGGGTCACACAGGTGCGCCCCTCAGGGGCGCGGGGAACTGCGCGACCAGCCACAACGCCCCCGCACCCGTAACACAACCCCACACCCCCTCGACCCACTTATCCCCTCATTTCACCAATCATGGTTGCCCCTAGTGACAGCCAAGTCACACAGTGCAAAGGTGCCGGGCATGACGACCAACGGGGGCTACGAGCCCGTCTTCTGCACCATCATTCCGCCCCACGTCCTCGACACCATGGCCCAGGCCGAGGACCCCGCGCTCGCCGGCAAGGCACGCCGCACACTGGAGCACGACGCCTTCGAGCGCACCCACCGCCGCCTGACCACAGTCCTCGGCGCACAAGCCCTCGCCCCGCCGAAGGCCACCGCCGAGGACAAGCCGAACCGCACGATCCACGACGCCAGGCACAAGCAGGAGCTGCCCGGCAGGAAGGTCCGCGGCGAGGGCGACAAGCCCGGCAAGGACGCCACGGTCAACCGCGCGTACGCCGGTCTCGGCGCGACCTTCGAGCTGTTCCTGAAGGCGTACCGGCGCAACTCGATCAACGGCGAGGGCCTGCCGCTGAACGCGACCGTGCACTTCGGCGAGGACTACAACAACGCCTTCTGGAACGGCGAGCAGATGGTGTTCGGCGACGGTGACGGCGAGATCTTCCTCGACTTCACGATCCCGGTCGACGTCATCGGCCACGAACTCGCCCACGGCGTCACGCAGTACACGGCGAACCTCACCTACTTCGGCCAGCCGGGCGCGCTCAACGAGCACTTCTCGGACGTCTTCGGCTCGCTCATCAAGCAGTACACGCTCGGCCAGACCGCCGCGGAGGCCGACTGGCTGATCGGCGCGGGCCTGCTCGCCCCGCGCGTCACCGGCAAGGCGCTGCGTTCCATGAAGGAGCCGGGCACGGCGTACGACGACGACGTACTCGGCAAGGACCCGCAGCCCGCGACGATGGACGACTACGTCCGCACGGGCCGCGACAACGGCGGCGTCCACATCAACTCCGGCATCCCCAACCACGCCTTCTACCTCGTCGCGAGCGCACTCGGCGGACACGCCTGGGAGCGCGCGGGCCGGATCTGGTACGACGTGCTGACCGGCGGCGAACTGGGCACCCAGGCCAGCTTCACGGACTTCGCGACGCTGACCGTGGCGAAGGCGCGCGCCTCGTACGGCGAGGGCGAGGAGCTGCAGGCGGTCACGAAGGGCTGGGAGCAGGTCGGGGTACGGACCCTTTGAAATCGGGTTCCGGCCCTCCGAAGGGATCGGACCCCACGAAGTGGCCCGGGCCCCCCTTTCGTACTAGACAGGAACCATGCGTATTCAGGTGAGGCGCACGGGTGGATTCGCGGGCATCGAGCGGCACGCCGAGGTGGAGACCTCGGGGCGAGCCGACGCCCAGGAGTGGCAGGCCCTGGCCGAGCGGGCGATCGCGGCCGGCCGGGGCACGCCCCCCATCGGGGTTCCGGACGGCTTCAGCTACCAGATCACGGTGGACGGGAAGACGGTGTACTGCGCGGATCCCCGCTTGACGGAGGAGCAGCGGAAGCTGATCACGTGGGTGCTGAAGGAAGGGGCTTAACTCGTATTTCACGCCTGGGCGTTGACTTCCGTTACCGACGGTACGGATGATCGCGCGCATGGCGATGACGACGCAGGCGACGAACAACCCGATACCCCGGTTCCCGGACGGCTTCCTGTGGGGCGTCTCGACCTCGGCCCACCAGATCGAGGGAGCCGTGGACCGGCGCGAGCCCTCCGTGTGGGACACCTTCACGGCCGAGCCGGGCCGGGTGAAGGACGGCTCGACCGCGGCGGTGGCCTGCGACCACTACCACCGCTACCCGGAGGACGTGGCACTCCTGCGCGACCTGGGCGTGGACGCGTACCGCTTCTCGGTCTCGTGGCCGCGGGTGAACTCCCCCGGCGGCCTCGATTTCTACGACCGCCTGGTCGACGAGCTGTGCACGGCGGGCGTACGTCCCGTGCCGACCCTCTTCCACTGGGATCTGCCGGCGTCGCTGGACTGGATGGACCGGGACACGGCGGAGCGGTTCGCCGAGTACGTGGCCGTGGTGGCCGACCGCCTCGGCGACCGCGTCACCAAGTGGATCACCCTCAACGAGCCCGCGGAACACACCCTGTTCGGCCACGCCCTCGGCGCCCACGCGCCGGGCAGGCAGCTCCTCTTCGACGCGCTGCCGGTCGCCCACCACCAGCTCCTCGCCCACGGTCTGGCCGTACGGGCCCTGCGCGCGGCCGGGGCCACGGACATCGGCATCGCCAACTCGCACGGCCCGGTCTGGCCCGCGTCCCAGGAGCCCGTGGATCTGGAGGCGGCAGGCTTCTACGACGTCCTCCTCAACCGGCTGTTCGCGGACCCGGTGCTGCTGGGGCAGTACCCGGAGGGCCTCGGCGAGTTGATGCCCGGTGATGTGGAATCCGACCTCAAGGTCATCGCGGAGCCACTGGACTGGTACGGGATCAACTACTACGCGCCGACGCGTGTGGGCGCGCCGCAGGGCGCGGACATCGAGTTCGGCGGCCTGACCATGCCCGCCGAACTCCCCTTCTCGGTAAGGGAGATCGAGGGCTACCCGGTCACGGACTTCGGCTGGCCGGTGGCCCCGGAGGCGCTGACCGAGGTGCTGGAGACCTTCCACGACCGGTACGGAGACCGGCTCCCGCCCGTCGTCATCACCGAGAACGGCTGCTCGTACGAGGGCCTCGACGACCAGGAGCGGATCTCGTTCCTGGACGGCCATATCCGGGCCCTGCACCGGGCGTTGGAGGCCGGCGTCGACGTACGCGGCTACTTCGTGTGGTCCCTGCTGGACAACTTCGAGTGGGCCGAGGGCTACGCACGACGGTTCGGCCTGGTGCACGTGGACTTCGACACGCTGAAGCGCACACCGAAGGCTTCGTACGGGTGGTTGCGGGAGGCGTTGCGGGCGCAGAGGTGACGGCGGGCATGGGGGGCCATATTGCAGCATGGTCCCCTTATGGCCACCAAGAAAATCACCATCACGTTGCCGGAGGAGCTCGTTGAGGCGGCACGGGGCTTCACGGACAACCTGTCCGGATATGCGGCAGAGGCGTTGGCTCGCAAGATCCGCAACGAACTGCTTGCCGAGGAGCTGCGCCGTTACCAGGACGAGCACGGCGCGTTTACCGAAGAAGAGCGGGCAGAAGCCGATGCTCTCCTGCACGCCACAGAAGAGACCAAGGACCTTGCCGCGTGACCGTCCTCGCCAGTCTCGTCCTCGACTCCGAGGGGCTGTCCGCGTGGATCGCGCAGGACCGCAAAGTCTCCATGGCCATGGATTCGGCCCAGCGCAAGGAGACCGACCTGGTCATCAGCGCCAACACGATCATTGAGGTCGCCCACGCGGGTACGAACATGGCGCGGCTGGCATGGTTGCTGTCCCGTATCAAGGTCGAACCCGTCACCGAGCAGTCCGCCAAGGCCGCGGCGAAGCTCCTGAAGGACGCCGGCGTGCACGGCCGCAAGTACGCCATCGACGCCACTGTCGCCGAAGCGGCCCTGCGCCAGCCCGGCCCCGTAGCGATCCTGACCTCGGACACGGCCGACATGCGGAAGCTCTGCGGTCAGCGAGTCAGGGTCATCCCTCTCTGACCTCCCTGGCCGCGATTCACCGACCGTGATTCAGGTGACCCCGCGTCCCAGGCCGTCCACACCGACGGATACAGCGGGGGCCTCGTCGGAGATGTTGTAGAGGCGGCCGTCCCCACCGGGGGCGTGCGGGAGCCGCAGCAGGCCCTGGGCGACACGGCACGACCCGGTACCGAGTCGTACGAGCGGCTCCAACTCCTGCGGGTGGTGGGCCTGCAGGACATGTCACCCAGCCAGGCCCGACCCACGTAGGGCTGCTAGAACCCCAGCTTGCGCAGCTGCCGGGGGTCCCGCTGCCAGTCCTTCGCCACCTTCACATGCAGGTCCAGGAAGACCGGCGTACCGAGCAGCGCCTCGATCTGCTTGCGCGACTTGATGCCGACCTCCTTCAACCGCTTGCCCTTGGGGCCGATGATGATGCCCTTCTGGCTGGGCCGCTCGATGTAGACGAAGGCGTGGATGTCGAGGAGGGGCTTGTCGGCGGGCCGGTCCTCGCGGGGAAGCATCTCCTCGACGACGACGGCGATGGAGTGGGGCAGCTCGTCCCGTACGCCTTCGAGCGCGGCCTCGCGGATGAGCTCGGCGACCATGACCTGCTCGGGCTCGTCCGTGAGGTCACCCTCCGGGTAGAGCGCGGGCCCCTCCGGCAGCAGCGGTACGAGCAGATCGGCGAGCAGATCCACCTGCTTGTCCGCGACCGCGGACACCGGCACGATCTCGGCCCACTCGAACCCGAGCTCCTTGCCGAGCTGGTCGATGGCGATGAGCTGCTCGGCGAGCGTCTTGCTGTCGACCAGGTCGGTCTTCGTGACAATCGCGATCTTCGGCGTCTTCTTGATGGACGCCAGTTCCTTCGCGATGAAACGGTCACCGGGACCGAGCTTCTCGTTCGCCGGCAGACAGAAGCCGATGACGTCGACCTCTGCCCAGGTGGTGCGTACGACGTCGTTGAGCCGCTGGCCGAGCAGTGTGCGCGGCTTGTGGAGTCCCGGGGTGTCCACCAGGATCAGCTGGGCGTCGGGCCGGTGCACGATGCCGCGCACCGTGTGCCGCGTCGTCTGCGGCTGGTTCGCGGTGATCGCCACCTTCTGGCCGACCAGAGCGTTCGTGAGGGTGGACTTGCCCGCGTTGGGGCGGCCCACGAAGCAGGCGAAGCCGGCGCGGTGGGTGGCCTCGGACGGCTCGGATGACGGGGTACGAACGCTCATGCCGCCCATTCTCCCTGATCCACGGAGCCCCGCCGCACGCCAAGCCCTTCCAGGGCCCTTTCACGGCAGGCGGCGAGCTTCCGAAACCCGCACGCACGCGCCGCACCGCCGGGACCTTACGGTGCCCGCCGGGACCGCTTACGATCACGGGGTCCTGGGCCGCGGCGCCCCGGTCTCGTCGCCCGTCGTCCCACGTCCCCACCGCCCGGAAGGTCAAGGCCCAGGCATGAAACTCATCACCGCGATCGTCAAACCGCACCGCCTCGACGAGGTCAAGACCGCCCTCCAGGAACTCGGCGTGCACGGCCTGACCGTCACGGAGGCCAGTGGATACGGGCGTCAGCGCGGCCACACCGAGGTGTACCGCGGTGCCGAGTACCGGGTCGATCTCGTCCCGAAGGTCCGTATCGAGGTCGTCGTCGACGACGCGGATGCCGACGCCGTCATCGAGGGGATCGTGGCGGCCGCCCGGACGGGGAAGATCGGCGACGGAAAGGTGTGGGCCGTGCCGGTGGAGACGGTGGTGCGGGTCCGCACGGGTGAACGCGGCCCCGACGCGCTCTGAACCACCGGGCCGGGCAGAACCCAGAGCACGCAGAGGACGAAGACCGGCGCCGCCGCGCGCAGGCGGCACCGGTCCCGGGCTTACTCGTGGGGCTGCTGCTCGGCGCTCACTCGAAGACGAACGGACCCGGCGACTGCGGTCCCTGTGCCGTGCACGTCACGGTGATGATCCCGAAGATCACCATGTCCAGGGTGCCGCCGTTCGCCTCCAGGCTGTCGCCGGATGCGACGGTGCCGTTCAGCGGTCCGACGGTGACGCCTTCACCCGCGGCGATCGCGGGGTTCTCGGTGCCCGTGAAGGTGGTGGTGCCGCCGCTCGCCTTCACCATGGTGAGTGTGGACGCGATCGAGTCCTCGCCGAGGGCGACCGGGGCGGTGATCGCGGACGAGGAGACGGTGATGGTGGCGGAGGTGCCGCTCTGGGTGGCGGTGAGGGTGGCTTCACCGCCGCCGTAGGTACCGCAGTCGGCGGTGATCGTGGCGGTCTGGGGGACGACGGCTGCGGCGCCCGGAGCGAGCGCCAGGCCCGCGCCGAGGGTTCCTGCGGCTAACGCCGCGCCGATTCCGATTCGCTTGCGTCTCATTGAGTTCCCTTCCCTTGTACGGGAATTGCCATGTGGGGATGGCCGACGGGATGAATCTGACGGTCCGTCGGGAGAGCTGTCGTCCATTGATGCGCGGGCGGCTCGGGATTGCAAGAGAAGCGGTAGGGGTTCTTCCGGGTTCTTGTTCGGGTGCGGGTGAGTGGGGGCGGCAGCCCCCAGTTTCGGGAAGGGGTGGGGTTGGGGAAAAAGAACGCCCGAACCTCAGCCCGCCGACACCGTCACCCGCACGACCCCGTCCACCCCGGCCAGCAGCACCGGCGTAGCCGCCCCGCCGAGATCCCGCACAGCGGCCAGGTCGCCGTCCGCCAAGGACTCCGCGTCACTCACCACCGCCGCCGCCTCCAACGACTTCGCCCCCGAGGCCACGGCCATGGCCACCGCGGTCCGCAGCGCGCTGAGCTGGAGGGAGGGCAGGGCAACGGTTCCCGCCACATACGTACGGCCGGTTTCGTCGCGCACGGCGGCCCCCTCGGGCACACCGTTGCGGGCCCGGGCGGAACGGGCCAGGGTCACGATCTTGCGGTCCTCGGGATCGAGCGCGGTGCTGTCGGTCATGCCCAGAGCATACGAAGCCGGTCCCGAGCCCCGCGCGGCGGTACGCGGCAGGACGGTACCCGGCCGCACGCGTTTTCCGGCCGTACGCGTTATCCGGCCACCGGATACATCGATCCCCGCCGCCCCTCCGGGGACGCCAGCCACTCCAGCTTCGCCGCGGTGTTCTCCTCCGGCAGCGGCGTGTGAAGCACGATGGTGAGGTCGGGCCGCGCCGGCACCTTCATGGCGGTCGACTCGACGGCCAGCAGCCCGACCAGCGGATGGTCGAGTTCCTTGCGGAGCTGCCCCGGGTACTCGATGTCCCGCCGCTCCCACAGCTCGGTGAACTCGGCGCTGACCGCCTTCAGCCGGGCCAGCACCTCCTGGAACCCCTCGTCGTCGGGGGCGGCGGCGCAGGAGGCACGGAACTGGGCGACGACCATGCCGGCGTTCTGCTCCCAGGTCCGGGACCGGCCACGGTAGAGGGAGTCCGTGAAGAAGTCGATGATGCAGTTCTGGGTGTTCTCGGGACGCATGCCGAGGGCCATTCCGGCGGCGTCGTTGTACATGACGCAGTTGTAGTACGGGTCCATGATGTGCGCCGGATACGGCATCCACGTGTCGATCAGCCGCCGCAGCCCGTCGCACATGTCCCGGTGCTCGGGGGCGACCTCGGGCGCGGGCGGGTTCAGCCCCGCGAGCGCGTACAGATGGCGTCGTTCGGCGTTGCCGAGCCGCAGTACGCGGGCGACCGAGTCGAGGACCTGCGGTGACACGGAGATGTCCCGCCCCTGCTCCAGCCACTGGTACCAGGAAGCGCCGACGCCCGCGAGCACCGCGACCTCCTCGCGGCGCAGGCCGGGGGTGCGCCGCCTGGCCCCGCCGTCCGGGAGGCCCGCCTCGGCCGGGGTGACCCTGGCCCGGCGGCTCATCAGGAACTCGCGCAGTTCACGCAGCCGGTGGGTCTTGAGCACGTCTTCGGCCACGTACGAATCCCCCTTCGGGTGGCTGGTGTTGCGACCACCAGCATAAGTTCCGGCTCCCCACGGTTATTCCGGCCGCCACAAGCTCTTGCCATGCCGACCGACACCACGCCTGACACCACCGAGACCCCACCCGAGGCCAGGACCTCGACCTCGCACAAGACCGATGCCGCCCCGGCCGGTCCCGTACCGACGCCCCCACCCGGCGACACCCGGCTGTCCACCCGCGACAAGCTCGTGCTCTTCGTGCTGTGCGCGGCGCAGTTCATGGTCGCGCTCGACTTCTCCGTGCTGAACGTGGCGCTGCCGGTCCTCGGCCAGGACCTGGGCATGAGCCAGTCCACGCTCCAGTGGGCGGTCACGGCGTTCGCGCTGCCGTCCGGCGGCTTCCTGCTGCTCTTCGGGCGGATGGGCGACCTGTACGGGCGCCGCAGGCTGTTCCTCACCGGCCTCGCCCTCTTCGGCGCGGCCTCGCTGCTTGCGACCTTCGCCTGGGACCCGGCGTCGTTCCTGGCCGGGCGGGCGCTGCAGGGCCTGGGCGCGGCGGCGATCGTGCCGACCGGCATGTCCCTGCTGACCACGACCTTCCCGGAGGGCCCGGCCCGCGACCGCGCCCTCGGCATCAGCGGCACGCTGCTCTCGCTGGGCTTCACCGTCGGCATGGTGGCGGGCGGCACCCTGACCGACACGTTCGGCTGGCGCTCCACGATGGGCCTGCTCACCCTCTTCGCCCTGATCGTGCTGCCACTCGCACCGGCCCTGCTGCCCGAGTCCCTCCCCCACAGCCTTAAGGGCGTGGGAGGTGCCCCCATCCCGGACCGCCCCCGCCTGGACGTGCCGGGCGCAGTGACCGTCACCGGCGGTCTGCTCGCCCTGATCTACGCCCTGTCGACGGCGGCGGAACACGGCTTCGGCAAGGCGGACGTGATCGCGACCCTCGTCGTCGGAGCCGCGCTGCTCGCACTCTTCGGGTACGTCGAGTCCCGTACCGCGCAGCCCCTGGTCTCCCTGCCGATGCTGCGCCGCCGCACGGTGGCGTGGGGCAACCTGGGCGGTCTGGTCACCTTCTCGATGATGTCGACGATCGTCTTCGTCCTGACCCTGTACCTCCAGGAGACCCTGGGTCTCTCCGCCTTCGAGACGGGGCTGGTCTTCGGCGTCCAGGGCGTCTTCTCGGTCGTGGCGGGCATGTACGCCGCGAAGGTCATCGGCCGCTTCGGCGCCCGCCGTACGCTGGTCGGCTCGCTCGCCGGCCAGGGTCTGCTCACCGCCGCGCTGCTCGGCCTGGGCTCAGGCGGCGGTTCCGTCTGGCTCGCCACGGCCGCGGTGTCGCTGGCCAGCATGTGCCATCTGGGCGCGATCATCTCGTACGGCCTGACCGTCACCTCGGGCGTTCCCGACGACGAACAGGGCCTGGCCACAGGCCTGGTGACGTCGACCCAGCAGGTCGGCATCACTATCGGTATCCCGCTCCTTGGCATTCTGGCGACCACGTCCTCGGACCTGCTGTCCGGTGTCCGTACGGTCATCGCCCTGGACGCGGCGATCGTGCTCGGCGCGGCACTGCTGGTGGCGCTGGGGCTGGGCCCGGCGTCAGGCGCGCGGCGGGCGGCACGGGCCCGGTCCTGACGGCGCGGAGATCCATCAGAAGGGCGCTAGCCGCAGAACAGTCTTCTCCAGTGGGGGCAGCGCCCGTTGTCCCGCCACCGCGAGGGCGATCGCCGCGGCGACGCCGGCCCAGGCGACCGGGCCGAGGGGGGTGCAGCCGAAGAGGTGGCTGACGCCCGGGGTCTGGACGAGGGCGACGAGAGCGGCGGCGGAGCCGAAGGACGTGGCGCGGACCAGCGGGCTGTGGCGGCGGTCGGCCAGGGTCTGGGCGAGCTGCGTGCCGACCACCCCGCACAGGGCCATGGTCGTGGAGCGGCGGGCCGTGCCCGGGGTGAACCGGCCGATCAGCCAGGCCGTGGTCGCCCCCAGGCAGGTGGTCAGGGCTCGATGGCGGATCTGGCGGATGAGCGGGGCGCCGAGAAGCATCGTACCGAGGGGCGTGCCGAGGGGCCCGCTGTCCCGGCCCACTTCGCCGTCTTCCCCTTCCTTGCCTTCCTCCTCCTGAGGCGTCACCGCCACCGCCATGGCCGGGAACAGGTCCGTGAACAGGTTCACGAGCAGCATCTGGCGGGTGGAGAGAGGCGCGGCGCCGGACAGCAGCGTGCCGAGGATGCCGAAACCGACCTCGCCCGCGTTGCCGCCGATCAGGATGGCGATGGCGTCGGCGACGCTGTGCCACAGGGCGCGGCCTTCGGTGACCGTCTCGATGAGGACCGTCAGGTCGTCGTCGGTGAGGACGAGGTCGGCCGCGTTGCGTGCGGCCGCCGAGCCGCGGGCGCTGATGCCGACGCCGATGTCGGCGGCCCGGATGGCCGCGGCGTCGTTGGCGCCGTCCCCGACCATCCCGACCACCCGGCCCGCGTCCCGGAGCGCCTCGACGACCTGGAGTTTCTGCTCGGGCGCGACCCGGGCCACGACACCCACGTCACGCAGCATGCCGGCCCGTACCGACCGGTCCGCGGACGTCAGCTCGTCGCCCGTGACCACCGCCGTGTCCTCGGGCCAGCCCAGTTCGGCGGCGATCGCGCGGGCGGTCTGCGGGTGGTCGCCGGTCAGCATGACGGGTCGTACGCCCGCCTCCCGCAGACCGCGTACGAGGGCCGTTGAGGTGTCCCGCGGTACGTCCGCGAGTGCGAGCAGACCGGTGAACTCCAGCTCGTTCAGCGGCTGTTCGAGTACGTCCGGCTCCTTCTCGGTCTCGTCCAGCGGGCGGGCGGCCACCGCCAGGACGCGCAGTCCGTCGCGGGCCAGCGACCGCTCCGCGTCGGACGCCTCGGGCGGGAGGCCGGCGCAGGCCGGTAGGACGGTCTCCGGGGCGCCCTTGACCACGAGCACACGTGCGCCGTCGGGGGTGCGGCCCACGGCGGCGGCGTATCCGCGGGCGGCCTCGAACGGCCGGCCCTCGGTCTGCGCCCAGTCCGGGTCGGCGTCGGCCGCGTCCAGGACGGCCTCGTCGGTGGCGTGCGCCGGCCGCTTGCCGGAGTCGCCGTCCAGTCGGGGACAGGCGCGTGCCGCGACGCGCAGCGTGTCCCCGGACAGCGTGTTCCCGGACGCCGACTCGGCCGGCGTGCGGACCGTGCCGTCGGCGTCGGCGATCCGCACCAGGCGCAGCCGGTTCTCGGTGAGGGTGCCGGTCTTGTCGAAGCAGATGGTGTCCATGCGGCCGAGGGCCTCAAGGGTGCGCGGCGCGCGGACCAGGACGCCGCGCTGACTCAGCCGCCGGGCCGCCGCCAGTTGCGCCACCGTCGCCACGAGTGGCAGTCCTTCGGGGACCGCGGCCACGGCCACCGCCACGCCGCCGCTCACCGCCTCGCGGATCGGCGTGCCGCGCAACAGGGCCAGACCCGTCACCGCCGCCCCGCCCGCCATGGTCAACGGCAGTGCCTTGCGGGTGAGTTCCTGCAGTCTGGCCTGTACTCCCGCGGACGGTGGCTTGCGGGCGGCGAGATGGACGGCTCGGGCCGCCTCGGTGCGGTCTCCTGTGTCCACCACGACGGCCTGGGCCTGCCCGGCCACCACGGTGGTGCCCTCGAAGACCATGCAGCGGCGGTCGGCCACGGCGGCGCGCGGTGTCGGATCCGTCTGCTTGTCCACCGGCAGGGACTCACCGGTGAGCGCGGACTCGTCCACCTCCAGGCCGTCCTCCCAGAGGAGGCGGGCGTCGGCGGGTACGACGTCGTCCGCCTTGAGCTCGATCACGTCGCCCGGGGTGAGCTTGGTGGCGTCCACGGTGTGCGCCTCGGAGGGCGCTTCGGAGGGCGCTTCGGAGGGCGCTTCGGCTTCGGCGTACGTCTTGGAGCGCGCTTCGAAATGCGCTGCTCCGGGATGCGCTGCTCCGGGACGCGCTTCGGAGCGTGCCTCGGGCGGTGCGTCGTCGGAGGCGCCCTCCAGGCCCGCGCTCTCCAGGTCCGCGACGTGCGGTTCCGTGGCGTTCAGGTCCGCGACGTGCAGTTCCGTGACATTCAGGTCCCTGACGTTCAGGTCCCTGACGCGTGCCTTCTGTTTCTGCTCCGCGAGCAGCCCGGACAGCGCCCGCTCGGCCCGCAGCCGCTGTACACCGCCGACCAGCGCGTTCAGGTCGAGGGCGCCGACGACCAGCAGGGCGTCCACGGCGGAGCCCAGGATCGCCGACGCGGCCGAGCCGACCGCCAGGACCGGGGTGAGCGGATCGTCCAGCTCGCCGCGCACGGCCCGGGCGAGCTGCCACGACCAGCGGGCCGGGACCAGGACGGGCAGTCGGCCGACCATGTCAACTGCCTTGCGCGCCTGGGTGGTTGCCTGCTCCAGGGGTGTCGTGTCCGCGCCCTGTTCGCTCACCAGCCGGGCCGCCACGTCCGCCGGTTCCAGCGCGTGCCAGGCCACCCGCGGCCGGGGGTGCGGGGCGCGGGCCACCGCCACACCGAGGGCCGCCCGCACCCCGGTCAGCAGGGCCACCGCCGCGGCCATGTCGACCGGTGCGTGCCGCAGTCCCGGCACCGGCGTACGGTTCCCGCGGCCGGCCTCGCCGACCGCCACGAGCAGCCCGGACAGCGCGGCCCCGGACCGGGCCAGCGTCTGCGACCTGCGGCCGACCCCGCGGGCCGCCGGCACCGCCGTCAGCAGCCGCCACACATCGGCCAGGCCGTGCGGGGCCAGGACGTCCGCACCCCACACCGACGCACCGTCCCCGTCGGTGAGGGCGACGGCCACGTCGCCGCGCAGCAGCCCGGTCAGTACGTCACTGTCGCCGGCCTCGTCTTCGCCCTCGCCCTCGCCGCAGCCGCGGTCGTCACTGTCGTCGGTCGACCGCGGCCGGGCGACCGTCATGACAGTGCCGCCCTGCTCCCGCAGGGCGTCCACCACTTCGCCCAACGGCCGCTCACCGCCCACGACTTGGTCGGCGAGCGTCGTGAAGTCGCTCAGCGCGGGATCGTCCACGACCACCACGCGCAGTCCGGCGAGCCGCGCCGCGTCCAGCACGGTCTCGGCCCACGGGTCCGCTCCCCCGCCCGGAGCGCGCAGGGCGCTCGGATGCAGGACCACCGTGTCGGCCATCTCGATCTGCCGCAGCCGGTCCGTGTCGCGCACCAGCACGCCCGTCCGGGCCAGCGCTCCGCCGAGTACGGCGTTGAAGGCGGCGGGGCCGTACCGCGCGGCCTTGGGCGAGCCCGCGAGCACCGCTTCCGCCGCCTCCGTGCCGTCGTGCTTGACCAGCAGCGCCAACGCCGCGCCCAGGACGCTGCCGGTGGAGGCCGAGGCGGCGTACTCCTGGGCCGGCGAGGTCCGCAGCGGCGGGCGCGGGCACCGACCCGCGGGCACGCTCACCCGCTCCGGGGCACACATCCGGTCGTGGCCCGCGTCGAACGCCGCCGCCCGCGCCACCGTCTCCGCCAACTGGCAGGCGCGCAGCGCCCCGTCGAGCACCAGGGAGGTCGGAGTGCGGCCCGCGCCGTGGGCGAGGGCGTTCACTGCGGCCAGCGCCACATCCATGCGGGAGCGGCCGAGCCGGGCGCGCAGCCAGGCGCGCGAGCGGGGGTTCTCGCGCAGCAGTGTCACCACCGCGGTCACCAGGCGGGGCGACGGCGGCAGGCGCAGGACGTACCCGATCAGCGCCGCCGCGACGCCCGCGCCGTCGGCCGCGAGCGCCACCGCGGCGGTCCGTACGCCCGCCGGGTCGCCCGGATGCGCGAACTCCTCCACCGCCTCGTCGGTCTGCCCGAGCCCGTGCCGCTCCGCGATAGCCGTCGCCTTCTCCACCACCCGGTCGGTGACCGCGTCCTCGCTCGCGGCCACCACCAGCCGGGCCAGCCCGCGATCCCAGTACGCGAACGCCACGTCCGGCCGCTTCGCCAGTGCCTCGGCGACCTTTCGCGCCGCCTTCTCCGTCCCGCCGTGGCGCCGCACCCGGTCCGGCTCGGCGGGCCGCAGCGCGAGATGGGCCCGCCGACCGGACCGCCAGGTGCGGCTGCCGTCAGGCAGCGCGGTACGGGCGACCCGCGCGACCCGTACCGCGGTGTCCGCGCTCCGTACGCCGGCCCGCGCCGTGCCCGCCACGGCCCGGGCGGCCGCGCCGACCGCGGGCGCGGTCCCTCGTGCGAGCAGCCGGGGTCCGGCCGTCGCGAGCCCGGCGGCGGCTGCCGTCGGCCGCGTCAGCAGCCCGAGCACCATGACACGCCCCCTCCTCAGCCGGCGGTACCTGCGGAAGCCTTCCCCTGGGAGGCCCTGCCCGAGGAAGCCTTGCCCGGAGAAGCCTTGCTCTGGGAGGCCCTGCCCGAAGCAGTCTTGCCCGGAGAAGCCTTGCTCTGGGAAGCCTTGCCCGGGGAGTCCTTGCTCTGGGAAGCCTTGCCCGGGGAAGTTCCACTCCGAGATGGCTTGCTCTGGGAGGTCTCGCTCCGGCCGGCGGACGCCTTCTTCTGACCAGCCGCCGTCTTGCTTTGACCAGTGCCAGTGGACGTCTTCTTCCGACCGGCGGATGCCTTCCGCTGCCCGGTGGCCGTCTTGTTGCTTCCGGAGCCCGCGGATTTGTCGGTCTCCCCGACCTCCTCGACCTCGCCGACCACGCCTGCCTCACCGGTCTCCCCGGACCGCGGCTGCGTCAGCCAGGCCACCGCCGCTCCCGTGACCGCGACGGGCCACTCCACGACACCCGCGACACCGAGCACCCCGGCACCCGTGTACACCGCCAACCGCCGACCACGCGGCGACACCGCTCCGACCCTGTCCAGCGTTCCCTCGGCCGCCCTGCTCACCATCCCGGCACCGGGCACCTTCCGCAGCACGGAGGCGGCGACCCTCAGCGGCTCCGGAAGACTCGCCGAACCCGACGACGACCGCTGCTGAGCCATGACTCTCCTCACCTCCCGCGACATCGCCTTTCTCGACATCGTCTGTCTCGCGGCCGGGTTCCCAGGATTCGGGTCGTCATCCCGCCCAGCGGCTCACGGCCGGTCGAGGCGAAGCCGCTCGGCCCTCGGCAGGCCGGCGACGACGAGGTCGTACGAGTCCTCGATGAGTTCCCGGACCAGACGGTCCGGGAGGTCTCCGTCCAGCGTCACCGTGTTCCAGTGCCGCTTGTTCATGTGCCAGCCGGGAATGATCAGCCCCGGGTGGTCCGCGCGGAGGCGGATCGCGTCCTCGGGGTCGCACTTGAGGTTGGCCGTGAGGGGGCGGGAGTCGAGGGCGCTGAGCACGAACATCTTGCCCAGCACCTTGAAGACCGAGGTCTCGGGGCTGAAGGGAAAGTCCTCGACAACGGCGTTGAAGGACAGGCAGAAGGTGCGCAGTTGCTCTGGAGTCACTCCGGTTTCGTCTCCTCCCGCAGGGATTTCGCCGGGCCGCCCTTCCCGCCGGGCTCGACCCGCCCGCCAGGGTCGACCGGCTCGACCTGCTCGCCCGGTACCACCGGCTCCACCAGCACCGTCACGATCTTGTTCCGCCGGCCCGCCGCGGCCTCGGCGGTGAGGCGCAGTTCCCGTTCGTCGGGGAGGGAGACCACGGACGAGGCGCCGGCGATGGGCACCCGGCCCAGCGCCTTGGCCAGCAGCCCGCCCACCGTCTCGACGTCCTCGTCGTCGTACGCCTCGAAGCCGTACAACTCCCCGAGGTCCCCGATGTCGAGGCGTGCGGTCACCCGGTAGCGGTCGTCGCCGAGGTTCTCCACCGGGGGCAGTTCACGGTCGTACTCGTCGGTGATCTCGCCGACGATCTCCTCGAGGATGTCCTCGATGGTGACGATGCCGGCCGTGCCGCCGTACTCGTCGATGACGACGGCGACGTGGTTGCGGTCCTGCTGCATCTCGCGCAGCAGGTCACCGGCGTTCTTGGTGTCCGGGACGAAGGCGGCGGGCCGCATCGCCGTGGACACCAGCTCGCTCTCGGCGTCCCGGCTGATGTGCGTCTTCCTGGCCAGGTCCTTCAGGTACACGATCCCGACGATGTCGTCCTCGCTCTCCCCGGTGACGGGGACGCGCGAGAAACCGGAGCGCAGGGCCAGGGTCAGTGCCTGGCGGATCGTCTTGTAGCGCTCGATGACCACCAGGTCCGTACGCGGGACCATGACCTCACGGACGAGCGTGTCGCCCAGCTCGAAGACGGAGTGCACCATGCGGCGCTCCTCGTCCTCGATGAGCGACTCCTTCTCGGCGAGGTCGACCAGCGCGCGCAGCTCGGCCTCGGAGGCGAAGGGGCCGCGCCGGAAGCCCTTGCCGGGCGTGAGTGCGTTGCCGATGAGGATCAGGAGAGGCGGGATGGGGCCCATGATCCGCGCGAGGGGCAGCAGCACGTACGCCGCTGCCGTCGCGGTGTTCAGCGGGTGCTGGCGGCCGATGGTGCGCGGGGACACCCCGACGGCGACGTACGAGACGAGGACCATCACGCCGATGGCGGTCGCCAGCGCCTCCCAGGTCTCGGGGAACTCCTTGAGGCAGGCGTACGTGACGAGCGCGGCGGCCGCCATCTCGCAGGTGATGCGGACGAGCAGCGCCACGTTCAGATAGCGGGTGGGGTCGGCGGCGACCTGGGCGAGCTTGGCGCTGCCGCGCCGGCCGGACCGTACGGCCTCCTCGGCGCGGAAGCTGGAGACACGTGCGATACCGGCCTCGGCACAGGCGGCGAGCCAGGCGACCACGACCAGGGCGATGGCACCGACGACGAGTTGCGGACTCATGAGACGGTCGGGGCCGGGGAGGGGCCGGTGAGGCCCTTCTCCGCGCGCCAGCCGTCCACGATGGCCGCCTGCAGGCCGAACATCTCGGCCTTCTCGTCCGGCTCCTCGTGGTCGTAGCCGAGCAGGTGCAGCACTCCATGGACGGCGAGGAGCTGGAGTTCCTCGTCCATGGAGTGCTGCGTCTCGGCTTCCTTGCCCTGCTGCTCGGCGACCTCCGGGCAGAGCACGATGTCGCCGAGCAGCCCCTGCGGGGGCTCGTCGTCGTCCTTCGTCGGCGGCCGCAGCTCGTCCATCGGGAAGGACATGACGTCGGTCGGACCCGGAAGGTCCATCCACTGGATGTGCAGCTGCTCCATCGCGGCGGCGTCTACGACGATCACCGAGAGCTCGGAGAGCGGGTGGATGCGCATCCGCGCGAGGGCGTAGCGGGCGATGTCGAGGATCGCCTGCTCGTCGACCTCGGTTCCGGACTCGTTGTTGACGTCGATCGACATGGTCGCGCTGGTCTACTTCCGTTTGTTACGGGCGCCCTTGTGGGTGCCGTTCTCCGTACCGTTCTCGTTGTCGTACTTCTCGTACGCGTCGACGATACGGCCGACCAGCTTGTGCCGTACGACGTCGTGGGACGTGAGCCGCGAGAAGTGGACGTCGTCGAGGCCTTCGAGGATGTCCTGGACCTGGCGCAGACCGGACTTCGTGCCGCTCGGCAGGTCGACCTGGGTGACGTCACCCGTGACGACGACCTTCGAGTCGAAGCCGAGCCTCGTCAGGAACATCTTCATCTGCTCGGCGCTCGTGTTCTGCGCCTCGTCCAGGATGATGAAGGCGTCGTTGAGCGTACGGCCACGCATATAGGCCAGTGGCGCCACCTCGATCGTCCCCGCCGCCATCAGCCGCGGGATCGAGTCCGGGTCGAGCATGTCGTGCAGCGCGTCGTAGAGCGGGCGCAGGTACGGGTCGATCTTCTCGTAGAGGGTGCCGGGCAGGAAGCCGAGCCGCTCCCCCGCCTCCACCGCCGGGCGGGTCAGGATGATGCGGTTGACCTGCTTCGACTGGAGAGCCTGCACGGCCTTCGCCATCGCGAGGTAGGTCTTGCCGGTACCGGCGGGTCCGATGCCGAAGACGATGGTGTGCTTGTCGATGGCGTCGACGTACCGCTTCTGGTTGAGCGTCTTGGGGCGGATCGTGCGGCCGCGCGAGGACAGGATGTTCTGCGTGAGCACCTCGGCCGGGGTCTCCTGGCCGTCGCCCTCCCCGTTCTCGGTGGCTCTGAGCATCGCGATCGAGCGTTCCACGGCGTCCTCCGTCATCGGCTGTCCGGTGCGGAGCACCAGCATCATCTCGTCGAACAGCCGCTGGACGAGGGCCACGTCGGCGGCGTCACCGGCCGCGCTGATCTCATTGCCCCGGACATGGATGTCGGCCGCCGGGAAGGCCTTCTCGATCACACGCAGGAGGGCGTCTCCGGAACCCAGCACGGTCACCATGGGGTGCTTGGCCGGGACGGTGAACTGCGCTCGTGCCTGCCCCTGCGCGGGGGTCTGAGCTGTGGGTGTCTGAGTCATGGGCCGGCTCTGTAGGCCTGCTCATCCTCCTCGGTGAGGCGCGCTTGCCGGAACGGCAGCCTTGTGTCTCCAAGAGTACGACGGGCCACCGACAACGCCGCAGGAGTTTTCGAACGGTCAGGCGGACCTGCGGAACCCGATCGTCGGCACCGCCCGCCGCAGGGGCCACGCCCGGGTCGTCTTCGGAAGCAGCCGCTCCAGGAAGGCGTACCTGCCCAGCGCCGCCGGATCCTGGTCGTCGTGCGACTGGACGCGACGCCACCACGCGGCGATCTCGGACCAGCCGGGGGCGGACAGCGACCCCCCGAACTCCTGGACGGAGAGGGCGGCGGTGAGCCCCGCGAAGGCGAGGCGGTCGGCCAGCGGCCAGCCGGCCAGCGTGCCCGTGACGAACCCGGCGACGAAGACGTCCCCGGCGCCGGTCGGGTCCAGCGCCTCGACCTCGATGGCCGGAACCTCGGCGGTCTCGCCGGTGCGTCTGTCGACGGCGTACGCACCCTCGGCACCCAGAGTGACGACAGCGAGCGGTACGTGCTCGGTGAGCGCGCGGGCGGCGGCCCGGGGGCAGGACGCGCCCGTGTACCTCATCGCCTCCTCGGCGTTCGGCAGGAACGCCTCGCAGTGCGCCAGGTCGGGGAGCCCGGCCAGGTCCCAGCGTCCCGTGTCGTCCCAGCCGACGTCCGCGAAGATCCTGGCCCCCTTGTTCGCGGCCTGGACGACCCACGGCGCGCGCGTGCCGGGTGTCAGCGAGGCGATGGCGGCACGCGCGCGTGGCGGGCAGTCGGGGGCGGGCTCCTCGGGCGGCGGCTCGTGTCCGTGGCTGACCATGGTCCGCTCGCCCTCGTACGCCATCGAGACGGTCACCGGGGAGTGCCAGCCGGGGACGGTGCGTGACGTGGAGAGGTCGATGTGCTCGCCCTGTGCCAGGGCGTCCCAGCAGTACTCCCCGTAGTGGTCGTCGCCGAAGGCCGCCGCCAGGGACGTCTTCAGCCCCAGCCGGGCCAGCGCGGTCGCCATGTTCGCGACGCCGCCCGGGCTCGATCCCATCCCGCGCGCCCAGGACTCCGTCCCGCGCACGGGTGCGGAGTCCAGCCCGGTGAAGATGATGTCGAGGAAGACGGTGCCGGTGAGGTAGACGTCCCAGGGCGGGTCGGCGACACCGCGCAGCCCGGCGAGCGGGTCGACCTGGGCCTGTCGGTACGGCCCTTCTCCGTTGGACGCGGTCACGGTGCGCTCCCATGAGGTGGACGGATTCAAGCCAGTGTGCACCAAACGCTCCGCAGGACGCCGAGAGTCACGCCGGAGCCACGACAGGCTTTCCCTCGCCCCCGCCGCCCCTACCCGTCCCATCCCTGGGGGCTGCCGCCCCCAGACCCCCGCATCGGCCTGAACGGCCTCGTCCTCAAACGCCGGACGGGCTGAGTGGGCCGGGACCAGGCAGGG
>NZ_JBFAHW010000139.1:0-26562 GCF_040654355.1 Streptomyces sp. NPDC050704
TAGCGCGGCGGGACGGCACGGTCGACTGGTCCACCGACACCGGCACCGGCACCGGCACCGGCACCGACACCGACACCGAGTTCGGGTACGGCCGCCCTCGCCGACCGGCTCCGGGAGATCCGGATGGCGGCGGGCCGACTGATGGGTCTCGGTGACGTCGCAGGCACCACCGTGCCCAAACTCAGCCTGCTGGCGCCGCCGGTGGCCGGGGGAGCGGTCATGACCCGCACCTTCATCCCGGTGCGCTGCCACACCTCCATCGGAGTGCTCGGTGCCGCGAGCGTCGCCGCGGGGCTGCGCACCGAGGGCGGCGTCGGCGAGGGAGTGGCGCGCCTGCCCGCGCGAGGGGACCGGCTGCGTATCGAGCACCCCACCGGATTCCTCGACATCGAAACGGCCGTCGAGTACGACGCCGCCGGCGCCGTTCCGGTGGCCCGACGCACCGCCGTCGTACGCACCGCACGAAAGATCTTCGACGGCACGCTCTTCCCGCGGCCGGCCGGAGCCGCACCTCACCTCTAAGGAGGCCCGTATGGCACCGCCCCTCGGAGACATCGCCCACCTCGGGCACGTCGAACTCCTCACCCCCGACCTGGACGGCAGCGTCCGCTTCTTCACCGAGATCCTCGGCCTGACCGAGAACGGCCGTTCCGGTGACTCCGTGTACCTGCGGACCTGGGACGACTACGAGCACCACAGCCTGACCCTGACCGCCCACTCGACGTCCGGTATCCGCCGCACGGCCCTGCGGGCCTCCAGCGAGGGGGCCCTCCGACGCCGGGTCAAGGAGGCCGAGAACGCGGGTCTTCCCGGCCGCTGGGTCGAGGACGAGCCGGGCATCGGCCCGCTCTACGTCACCCGCGACCCCGACGGCCACGACATCGCCCTGTACTGGGAGAGCGAGTGGTACGAGGCGCCGCCCGAACTGGCGCCCGGCCTGAAGAACCAGCCCCAGGCCAAGCCCGGCCGGGGAGTTGGCGTACGCCGCCTGGACCACGTCAACTACCTCGCCTCCGACGTCGGCGCCAACGCCGCCTTCACCCGCGACGTGCTCGGCGCCCGCCCCACCGAGCAGATCGTCCTCGACAGCGGGAAGGTGGCCGCCCAGTGGCTGACCTTCACGAACAAGTCGTACGACATCGTCTACACCGAGGACTGGACGGGTTCGAGCGGGCGCCTGCACCACATCGCGTTCGCCACCGACAGCCGCGAGGACATCCTGCGCGCCGCCGACCTCTGCCTCGACAACAACGTGTTCATCGAGACCGGCCCGCACAAGCACGCCATCCAGCAGACGTTCTTCCTCTACGTCTACGAGCCCGGCGGCAACCGCATCGAACTCTGCAACCCGCTGACCCGCCTGGTCCTGGCCCCCGACTGGCCCCTGATCACCTGGACCCAGGCGGAACGGGCCAAGGGCCAGGCCTGGGGCCTGAAGACCATCGAGTCCTTCCACACCCACGGCACGCCGCCGGTCGACGCGTGACAGCGCCGCGGGCGCGGAGGCGGTCCGTGCCCGCGAGCGGCGTCGCCCTCAGGTGGCGTCGGACGCCTTGGAGCCGGCGGCCTGCCGAACGTGCCGCGCGATGAGTGCGTAGACCTGCCGGGCCTTTTCGAGGTCCTTGCCGTCGTATCCGTGGTCGGCTTCGGGGACGAGGTGGTGTTCGATCAGGGCGCCGGCCTTTCGGAGGCGCTCGGCGTAGCGCTCGCCCTCCGCCCGGAGCAGGTCCCACTCGGCCGTGATGACCAGGGCCGGGGCCATGCCCTTGAGATCCGCGGTGTCCGCCGGGTTGGCGGGCGACACGAGCCGGTCGGTGCGCTGCCGGAGATCCGGTACGTACGAGCTGTCGAAGATCTCTGCCATCCAGGGGCGCAGCATCGGCTTGGCGATGGTGGCGCGCTTGTCCTTGCCGCTGGTCGCGAGGTCGAGCGGTGCGTAGTGGAGGACCTGCAGCGCGATCGCGGGTCCGCCCTCTTCGAGGGCCTGGCGGGCCACCGCGGCGGCCAGGCCGCCCCCGGCACTCTGGCCGCCCACGGAGAGGCGGCTGCCGTCCCAGCCGTGCTCGTCGCCGTGCTCGGCGACCCACTGGACGACCTCGAACGCCTGCCGGGGCGGGGCGGGAAACGGGTGCTGCGGAGCGACGACATAGTCGACGTTGATCACGGCCACCCCCGCCTCCGCGGCGAGGAACCGGCAGAGGGCGTCGTCCAGTTCCGTCAGCGGCAGGACATAGCCGCCGCCGTGGAAGTTGACGTGGACCGGCACCGACGCGCCGTCGGCCGCGGGCATGTACACCATGGCCCGGGCCGGACCGACCGAGGTCGGGATCGTCACCTCGTGCACGGTGCGCGGAAACTCCGGGAAGCTGTCGAGCGAGGAAGCCGCCGAGCCGAGCCGGCCGGCCAGCAGAACGGCTCGCTGCATCACTTTGGCGGCGAAGGAGGCCACCGCCGGCCGGGCCAGGATGGACATGTGGTTCCGTTCGGTCGAGCGATTCGATCAACAGGATTCCTGTCGATTGGTGGGCAGACCCTAACACGGCTCAGGTCGGCGTCGGCCAGAGTGTCGAGGTGGAGAATCAGTGGTGACGGCCCGCTCGTCCCTCGGTCGCGGCTGTTCCCTCAGTGGAGTTCGAGAGCACCCCTCGCGTCACTCTGTGCGCGACCCGCCCTCGGCGCGCACACCATGCAGGAACAGGTCGAGGAACGGCTCGCGCACGCCGTGCGCGAGGACACCGCGCAGGCGGGCGGTGTGTGTGCTGAAGCCCGTGATCGAGTGGGCGAAGGTCTCCGCGGCGACGGAGCGGTCGATGCCCGGGCGCAGTTCACCGCGCCGCTCCGCGTCGAAGAGGACGTCCTCGACCACGGCGAGCGGCTGGTCGATGCAGTCGCGCCGGAACAGCGCGTAGAGCTCGGGATAGTCCGGGAGCTCCAGGGAGCACCGGACCCCGATCAGCCACCGGGGGCTGTGGAGCGCGTCGGCGGTCGCGTCGTACAGGAGGCGCAGGTCGCTTTCGAGGCTGCCGGTACGCGGGGCCCGAAGATGCACGCCCAGGGTGGACAGGCCGGCCAGGATCAGGTCGTTCCTCTCGGGCCAGCGGCTGTAGAGGGTCCGCTTGGCGACCTTGGCGCGCGCGGCGACGGAGTTGGTGTGCAAGCCGGCGATGCCGGTCTCGGCGAGCTCGTCGACGACGGCCCGCAGGATGCGCTCGTCGGCGCCCGCGTCCCTGGGGCGTCCCGGCTTCGCCGCGACGGGTGACGTGCCGGCCATGTGTCGTCCTCCCGGAGGTGCTCCTGACCCAGTTTCGCAGGTGGGGGACAGGTGAGGGGGTGCTGGCCCGGCCGTCTGCCCGGGGGTCTGGGTATGCACGCCGACGGCACCCGGGTTATTTCGCTACCGAAACGGTTTCGTATTTATTGTTTTGGTGTTAACGTCTCCAGTACGAAACCGTTTCGTTTAGATGGGGGGCGATGATGGCAGCCGTGGCAGGACGTGCGACGTTGGCCTCCGAGGCGGAGTCGGCTGGTGGTCGGCGAACGCGGCGCAGCCGGATCACGCCCGAGCGCGAGGCGGAGCTGTACGAGGCCGTGCTCGATCTGCTCGGCGAAGTCGGCTACGAAGCTCTGACCATGGGCGAGGTCGCGACCCGCACCCACTGCAGCAAAGCCACTCTCTACCGCCAGTGGACGGGAAAGCCGGAGCTCGTCGCCATGGCGCTGCGGCACGACAGGGCAGGCAACCTCGCCGACATCGACACCGGAACCCTGCGCGGTGACTTCCACGCCCTGGCGGCACAGATGGGCGACAGTCGGATGCAGAAGAACTCCGACCTGGTGCGGAGCCTGCTCCAAGCCGTGCATACCCACCCCGAGCTGCTCCAGGCGGTGCGCGAACTGTTCGTCGATCCCGAGCTGACCGGCCTCGACGCGCTGCTGCGCCGGGCCGTGGAACGGGGTGAACTCGCCGCGGAAGACCCGGCGTTGACGTATATCCCGCACATCCTGGTCGGCGCCCTGATCACCCGTCCGCTGCTGGAGGACCGGCCGGTCGACGAAGCCTTCTTCGTCGGCTACATCGACGCCGCACTCCTCTCCGTCCTCGGCGTCTGAGTCCAAAGAGAGTGCCGTAAAGAGAGTGCCGTACGGAGTATTGACTCGCGTTACGGCACTGGGAACACTGGCATGACTACGTAGTCACCTCCGAGTCGCTCCCGAGTTCACGGATCTCCGTGCCATTCCGACCGCGACTCTGACTACGTAGTCAATCCTGTCGGGCGAGAGGAGGGTTCATGGCCGCCACCAGTACCGAGCCGTCGTCCCCGAGTGGTTCCGGCCGCCGCCGTCGCGGTCCCGGGATGACGGAGGTCGCCCGTGCCGCGGGCGTCTCCCAGAAGACCGTGTCCCGGGTCGTGAACGGCGAGCCGCACGTCAGTGCCGACGTCCGTGACCGGGTGCTCGGCGTCATCCGCGAGCTGGACTACCGTCCGAACAACGCGGCGCGTGCCCTGCTGATGGGCCGGTACCGGCGGATCGGCGTGGTCTCCCTCGGCACCGCGCTCTACGGCCCGTCGGCCCTGCTCATCGACCTGGAGCGGGCCATGCAGCGGGCGGGTTACCTGTTCGCCGTGGCCAGCACCCTGGAAGGCCAGGGCGGCAGCGGTATACCGGCAGCTGTGGAGTCCCTCCTGGAGCAGGGCGTCGACGGGATCGTCCTGTCGGAGCCGATCGACGACGGCACGCCGCTGCGGCTGAACGCGAACGTGCCGATGGTGAGCCTCGGCGAGAGCGTGCACCTGGCCGGCGGACCCAGCACCGTGGTCCGTGCCGACGGCGTCACCGCGGCGCGGATCGCCACCGAACACCTCCTCGCGCTCGGGCACCGCACGGTCCGGCACATCCCCGGCCCGCAGGACTGGTGGACCGCCCGCGACCGGGTCCGCGGCTGGCGTGAGGCACTGGCCGCGGCCGGCGCCCCCGAACCGCCACTGCCCGCGGACGGTGACTGGACCCCGGCCTCGGGATATGCCGCCGGACAGGCGCTGGCCCGCGTCCCCGACCTGACCGCCGTGTTCGCCGCCAACGACGACATGGCACTCGGCGCCCTGCGCGCCTTCACCGAGGCCGGACTCACCGTGCCCGGCGACGTGAGCGTGGTCGGCTTCGACGACATCCCCGCCGCCGCCTACCTCTCCCCACCGCTGACCACCGTCCGCCAGGACTTCGCCGCCGTCGCGACCCGCGCCGTCGAGGTCCTGGTCGCCATGATCGAGGGCAGGCCCCACCCGGCCCAACCTGTCGATCTGGCAGTCGAGTTGACCGTACGAGACTCCACCGCACCCCCGCGCTCCAACCGCTGAGCGACCCCACTCGCCCCTGGGGCGCGTCGCGAAAGTCCCGCCCGTCACCCGCCCGCCCATCCACCTCTCCGAACCGCTGAACCGTCGGCGGGACGGCCGACCGCGCTCCGCCGTCGGCCCGATCCGCCCTGCCCGCGTGTGCCGTCCGGGACGGCCGTCGCACGCGCACCGTAGTAGCCGCACCACGTGAGGAGTCACGTGTGTACACCACCCCACCACCCCTGCCGCGTCGCGCCCTGCTGCGCGGCGCCCTCGGCCTCGGCGCGGCCGCCACGCTCGCTGCCTGTGGCCGTGACAGCACCACCGCCCGTACCTCCGGAGACGTGAGCCTCTCCCTGTGGACCCACGACCCGGGATACGAGGCCTTCTTCACCAAAGGCATCCCGGAAGCCGACCGGCTCACCGACTTCCGCTACCGCCTGAAGGTCACTCGCACCGGACCCGCCGACCTCGTCACCAAACTGCTCGCCCAGGCCGTCGCGGGACGCGGCACACCGGACATGGCGGGATTCGAGATCGGCAGCTTCCCACGCATGCTGCGCGGCGACATCTCCGAGCGGCTGCTGCACGACCTCACCCCCGCCATAGCCGCCGTGCCGGGGCTGAAGGACGACCTGCTGCCGGCTCGTACCGCCCCCTACACCAAGGACGGCAAGCTGTACGCCCTCGACTCGGACACCCCGATGGTCGTCTACTACTACCGCGACGACCTGTTCACCGAGTACGGCCTGCCGAAGGACACCCCTACCTGGGAGGAGTTCGCCGAACTCGGCGCCCGCGTGCACAAGGAGCACAACGCCTCGCTGTGCGTCGTCAGTACCGCCGGCAGCGACCCGGGACAGGTCGTGCAGTCCTTCCAGATGCTGCTCAACCAGCGCGGCGGTGCCTTCTTCGACGCCGACCAGCAGCTGGTGCTCGACTCGGCCGAGGGCGAGGAAGCGCTGGGCTTCCTGTGCGAAGGCCTGCGCAGCGGATTCGTCATCGACATCTCCGACTACTACGGGGCCGCGATGCAGACCGCCCTGAAGCAGGGCAGGGTCATCGGCCTGCCCATGGCCATCTGGTACAAGAACTACGGTCTTGTGCCCAACGTGCCCGAGCAGAAAGGGAAATGGCGGGTCCGGGCGATGCCGCGGTTCGCCGGGGGTGGCGGGGCGACGGCGGCTCTCGGTGGTACCGGCTTCGGAGTCGTCAAGGACAAGGCCAACACCCAGGCGGCCACGGACTTCCTCCTCAACACCTGGCTCACGCACGACGGGCAGGTCCGTCGCTTCACCGAGACGGGGTATCTGCCCACTCGTCGGTCCGTGTTCGAGGATCCGCAACTCGGGGTGCTCCGGGACGAGTTCTGTGGGGGGCAGCGGCTCTTCGGTCTCTATCGCGACCTGCTGCCGGAGGTGCCACCGCTGTACACGAGTCCCGATCAGTCGATTCTTTTCGATGTGCTTGCCGGGAACTTGCTGCGGGCTTATCGCGGGGACCTCAGTCCGCGTCAGGCGCTTAAGCAGACGGCGGACGAGTTTCGTGACCAGGCTGGCCGCTAGCTCCGCCGAGAGCGCCGTTCGGGGACACGCCGTTGGAGAGACTGCGGGCCGTCAGTGGCTGGTCGCGCAGTTCCCCGCGTCCCTGAAGGGGCGCCTACCGCACCCGGAGTTTGGAAAGTACGCCCAGGAGAGCCGCCCATGACCACCGCTGTCGTCGATCCGGCCGGTACGCCCCGCGAACGTACGGGTGCGCGCTCGGTCGTTCGCCGTCTCAAGAAGTCCCGTGCCCCGTATCTCTTCATCGCTCCCTTCTACGTCCTGTACGTCCTGTTCATGCTGGTGCCGGTCGCGGTCTCGCTCTGGCTGAGCCTCACCGAATGGGTCGGGCTCGGGACACCGCACTGGGTGGGCCTGCGCAACTACCGTCTCCTCGCCACCGACGTGAGCTTCCACCGCGCCCTGGGCAACACGGGCGTCTTCGTGCTCATCTCCCTCTGCCTCGTCGTACCGCTGGCCCTGCTGATCGCCCAGGCCCTCAACACCCGCGGTCTGCGGGTCCGCGACCTGTGGCGGACCGCCTACTTCGTGCCGATCGTGGTGTCGCCGATCATCGTGGCGCTCATCTTCGGCCTGGTCTTCGACCGGCAGTTCGGACTGCTGAACTCCGTCCTGCGCGCCCTGTTCGGCACCGGAGGCGTCGACTGGCTGGGTGATCCGGACCTGGCCAAGGTGAGCGTCGGCCTGGTGATGCTGTGGCGCTGGACCGGCTACCTCACCGTCTTCTTCCTCGCCGGACTCCAGGCCGTACCAAGGGAGTTGTACGAGGCGGCGGCCCTCGACGGCGCCGGACGCATCCGCACCTTCACCACCGTCACACTGCCGGCGCTGAAACCGGTGACCGCCTTCGTCGTCGTCACCTCGTTCATCGGCGCCGCGCAGATCTTCGAGGAGCCCTATCTGCTCACCGGCGGCGGACCGGCCGAAAGCACCCTGTCGGTCACGATGTTCATCTACCGCGCCGCCTTCCAGCGCCAGCAGTTCGGGTACGCGGCCGCCGCGGCCGTGGTGCTGTTCGTCCTCGTCTTCGGCCTCAGCCAGCTCTTCAACCGTCTGCTCGGCATCGGGAGGGCATCCTCATGAGCGCGCTCACCTCCTCCGTACGTGCGAGGGGCCGCCGGGGTCTGCTCTACCTGACGCTGGTCCTGCTGCTTCTCGGCTTCGTCGCCCCGCTGGTGTGGGCGCTGAGCGGGTCGTTCAAGCCGCGCGGCGACATCTTCGCGTACCCGCCGAAGCTGATCCCGGACCCCTTCACCCTGCACAACTACCGTGCGCTGATCGAGGACCAGCCGTTCGTGCGCTGGTTCGTCATCAGTACGGTCGTCGCGGTCGTCGCCACCACCGTGTCGGTCTTCGTCTGCGCGCTGGCCGGCTACGGCTTCGCCAAGTTCCGCTTCGCGGGCAGGAAGCTGCTGTTCGGGGTGATGTTCAGCTCGCTGTCCATCCCTTTCGCGGTGATCCTGGTGCCGTTGTTCGTGATCCTGGTCAAGACCGGGCTCGGAAGCCCGTGGTTCGCGCTGATCGTGCCCTGGGTGGCGCCCGCGTTCGGGATCTTCATGATGCAGCAGTACATCGTGCAGTCCGTCCCGGACGAGGTCATCGAGGCCGCCCGCATCGACGGG
The DNA here is from genome assembly GCF_040654355.1 of Streptomyces sp. NPDC050704. NCBI lineage: Bacteria > Bacillati > Actinomycetota > Actinomycetes > Kitasatosporales > Streptomycetaceae > Streptomyces > Streptomyces sp. NPDC050704. The sequence continues at coordinate 8,521 of NZ_JBFAHW010000139.1, forward strand.
GCGAGCGAGTTCGGCATCTTCCGGCGGGTCGTGCTGCCCCTGCTGCGGCCCTCGCTCGGCGCGCTCGCCGTATGGCAGTTCCTGCAGAGCTACAACAGCTTCCTCTGGCCGCTGGTGCTGGTCTCCGACAGTTCGCAGTACACCCTGCCGCTCGGCCTGCAGACCCTCTTCCTCTCGGAGCAACGCCAGTACGACCTGGTGATGGCCGGTGCCGTGCTGGCCGTCCTCCCGGCCGTCGCCCTCTTCGTCCTGCTGCGCAAGCAGCTCCTGGAGGGCCTGTCCACGGGTGCCGTCAAGGGCTGACACCCGTCGACGCACACCACCTGACGCCCTCTCAACTCACCTGAAGGAGAAGCATGTTCGAGCTGCCCGGCCGGGTCCTGTTCGGCGCCGCCTACTACCACGAGTACCAGCCGTACGAGCGGCTCAAGGACGACCTCGACCTGATGGCCGAGGCCCGTTTCACGGTGATCCGGGTCGGCGAGTCCGTCTGGTCGACCTGGGAGCCGGAGAACGGCCGCTTCGACCTCGACTGGCTCCGGCCGGTCCTGGACGGGGCACAGGAGCGGGGGATCTCGGTGGTCCTCGGGACGCCGACGTACGCCGTGCCGCCGTGGCTGGCCCGGCAGTACCCGGAGATCGCGGGGGAGCACCGGACCGGACAGCGCATCGGCTGGGGCGCCCGCCAGGAAGTCGACTTCACCCACCCGGCATTCCGCTTCCACGCCGAGCGGATCATCCGCAAGGTCGTCGGCCGGTACGCGACGCACCCGGCGGTGATCGGCTTCCAGGTCGACAACGAGCCGGGCCTCCAGCTCTTCCACAACCACGGCGTGTTCCAGCGCTTCACCGACCACCTGCGCGAGACGTACGGCGATGTGGAGACCCTCAACCGCGAGTGGGGACTGGTCTACTGGTCGCACCGACTGTCGACCTGGGCCGACCTCTGGACCCCCGACGGCAACGCGCAACCGCAGTACGACCTGGCCTGGCGACGCTTCCAGGCCCGGCTGACCACCGAGTTCATCGCCTGGCAGGCGGAGATCGTGCGCGAGTACGCCAGGCCCGACCAGTTCGTCACGACGTGCATCTCCTACGACCGGCCCGGGGTCGAGGACGACGAGCTGACCAAGGAGCTCGACGTCACGGCCGGCAACCCGTACTACACGATGCAGGACGCCCTCACCCTGCCGGACCGGGACCGCGGCGACCAGGGCTGGACGACCAACGGCACCTGGGCGCTGTACCAGAGCGCCGACCGCATGTACTCCTCCCGTCAGGAACCCTTCCTGGTGACCGAGACCGACGCGCAGGCCATCGGTTTCCCCTGGAACAACCGCCCCGCGTACGACGGGCAGTGGCGCCAGGCGGCCTGGGCGCTCATCTCGCGCGGCGCCTCGATGATCGAGTACTGGCACTGGCACACCCTGCACTTCGGAGCCGAGACCTACTGGGGCGGCGTGCTGCCGCACAACGGGCGCCCCGGCCGGGTGTACCGCGAACTCGCCGCGCTCGGCGCCGAGTTGGAGACCGCGGGCGATCTCGTGTCGTCCCTCACCCCGGACGCCGACGTGGCGTATCTCTACTCCGGCCCCAGCAAGTGGGCGCTCCAGGCCCAGCCCCCGTTCGCGACGCCCGACGGAGGCCCGGACCCGCGCTCGTACCAGACCGTCTTCGACGCCTTCTACCGCGGCGCCTTCGACACCGGTCTGCAGAGCAGGATCGTGCACCCCGGACAGCTCGACGCCGTGGACCTGCCCCCGGTGCTGGTGGTGCCCGCCTTCTACGCGGCCGACGACGCGACCCTGGACCACCTGCTCGCCTACGCCGAGTCCGGCGGCCACCTGGTTTTGGGCCCGCGCACGGCCTACGCGGACCACGAGGGCCGGGCCCGCACGGACGCACAGCCCGCCCGTCTGGCCGAGGCCGCCGGGGTCACGTACGACGAGTTCAGCAACCTGGGTACCGAACTCGTCGTCCACGGCAGTGACACCTTCCCCCTGCCGGCGGAGGCGCGTGCCCTCCACTGGACGGACGGTCTTCAGTCGCAGGGCGCGCAGACGCTGGCCACATACGAGCACCCGCACTTCGGCCGCTGGCCCGCCGCGACGACGCACGAACACGGCGCGGGGCGCATCACCTACGTAGGCACCGTGCCGGACCCGGCCTTCGCGAAGGCCCTCTTCCGCTGGGCCGCCCCGGCGGGTGCCCGGCACCCGGCTCCGCCGAGCGTCACGTCGACCGCGGCGACCTCCCGCGACGGACGCCGGGTGCGCTTCCTGCACAACTGGTCGTGGGATCCGGCGCGGGTCGTCCTGCCGATGCCCGCACATGACGTGCTCACCGGGACCCGGTACGCCGCCGACCAGGAGGTCTCGCTGGGGCCGTGGGACGTGAAGGTCCTCCGGGAGGAGTCATGAGCTGCTGAACGCGCCCGGTGTCCGTTGATACCCGGCGAGCGCGTGGGTGATGTCGCGCGTCGCCGGATAGAGCCCCAGGTACAGCGCGTACAACTCGTCGTAGCGGGCCCGGAGTCGCGGGTCCGGTACGACCCGTTCGCGCAGTGGGTTCCATGAGTCGATGTGCGGTTCGCCGACGGCGCCCGCGGCGAGGAACGCCGCCCCGTAGCTCGCCCCGAGCGTGACGGTCCTGACCTCCTGCTCCAGGCCCGTCACGGCGGAGACGATCCGGGTCCACAGGCCGCCCCGGGTCCCGCCGCCCACGGCGACCACCCGGCGGATGTCCGCGCCGGCCGCGCGCATCGCCTCGACGTTGTGCCGTACGCCGAAGGCCGTCGCCTCCAGGGCGGCGCGGTAGAGGTCGCCACGGGTGTGTTCGACGGTCAGTCCGGCGAGCACACCGCGTGCGTCCGGATCGGCCACCGGCGTCCGCTCGCCCGCGAAGTACGGCAGCATCAGCAGCCCCCGCGCGCCGGGCCCGGACTCCTCGGCCCCGGCGAGCAGGGCGGCGTGGTCGGGTGTGCCGAACAGCTCCCGCAGCCAGTCCGTGATCACACCGGAGGTGGCCATGCCGCCCGCGAGGCTGCGCGTTCCGGGCAATGCCCCGACGGTGCTCCACAGCTCGGGCACCAGGAGCCGCTCGGACACCGTGTTGATCAGGAACATGGTGCTGCCGTACATGAGCATGAGGTCACCGGTGTGCTGTGCTCCTACGCTCAGCGCCTCCGACCACGCGTCGATCGTGCCGGTGACGACCGGGATTCCGGCGGGCAGACCGGTGGCGCCGGCCGCCTCGGCGGTGATGTGCCCGGCGATGTCGCCCGGCCACCGCAGCGGGGGCAGTTCGAGACCGGGTGCGATGCGCCGGGCCCACGGCTCGTACCACTCCTGGGCCACGGAGTCGTACAGCGGGACCGCCTGGCTCGCCGAGTGGTGGTCGAGCACATAGGCCCCGGTGAGCCGGCACACCAGGTACGAGCTGGGCATGTACAGGCGCCGGGCCCGCGCGACCGTCTCCGGCTCGTGCTCCGCCAGCCAGGCGATCTTGGGGCCGACGGCCTGGGTGGAGAGCAGGGAGCCGCAGCGCCGCAGTACGGCCTCACGGCCCAACTCGGCCTCCAGCCGCGCGATCTGTTCGGTCGCCCGGGTGTCGACGCCGTACAGGATCGCCGGGCGCAGCGGCGTGTCCGCCTTGTCGGCCAGCGCGACACACGGGCCCATACCGCTGACGCCGACCGCGGTGACCGGGGCGCTGTCCCCGAGGGACTTGAGCAACTCCCGGGCGATCGAGGTGAATTCGTCCCACCACACCCGCGCGTCCATCTCGACGTGCCCGGACTTCGGACGGCTGACCGCGTGCGGGCGGACAGCCGTCGCGAGTACTGACCCGTCCTCGTCCACCAGCACGCCCTTGCTGCTGGATGTACCGATGTCGACCCCAAGCACCGTCATATGTTCGTTCTACGTGATCGTGATGGATCCGTCGCGCTGCGTGGGAATCGCCACGCCGTTCTGCTGGAGGGCGACGGTGCGTGCCGGGGAGGGTATGCGGATGCCCTCCACGTGGTACCGCTTGTGCAGCCGCTTGATGAACTCGTGCTTGATCCGGTACTGGTCGCTGAACTCCCCGACACCCAGGATCACGGTGAAGCTGATCCGGGAGTCCCCGAACGTGTGGAAGCGGATGGCGGGTTCGTGCTCGGGGACCGCGCCCTCGACCTCCTTCATGACCTCGGTCACGACCTCGGAGGTGACACGCTCGACGTGCTCAAGGTCGCTGTCGTAGCCGACGCCGATCTGCACGGTGAGGGTCATCTCCTGTTCCGGGCGGCTGAAGTTGGTCATGTTGGTGCTGGAGAGCTGGGCGTTCGGGATGATGACGAGGTTGTTCGAGAGGTTGCACACGACGGTGTTGCGCCAGTTGATGTCGACGACGTACCCCTCCTCGCCGCTGGTGAGACAGATGTAGTCGCCGGGCTGGATCGTCTTCGAGGCGAGGATGTGGATGCCCGCGAAGAGGTTGGCGAGGGTGTCCTGGAGGGCGAGGGCCACCGCGAGACCGCCGACGCCGAGGGCGGTGAGCAGTGGGGCTATGGAGATGCCCAGGGTCTGCAGGACGACCAGGCAGCCGATGGCCAGGACGACGACGCGGGTGATGTTGACGAAGATCGTGGCCGATCCGGCGACGCCGGAACGGGACTGCGTGACGGCCTTCACCAGACCGGTGATCACGCGCGCCGCGGTGATGGTGGAGGCGAGGATGAGCAGGACCGTCAGGATCTGGTTGACGGTGTTGTTGATCCGGCCGGTCAGCGGCAGCGCCGCCGCGGCGGCCGCCACCCCGCCCGCGAGCGCCGCGAACGGCACCAGCGCGCGCAGCGCGTTGACGAGAACGTCGTCCCCGCTCCAGCGGGTACGGGTCGCGTGCTTGCCCAGCCAGCGCAGGAGGAGGCGCAGCAGAACGCCCGCCGCCAGCCCGACGGCCAGCCAGATTCCCGCGACGATCCAGTCGTGCAGTGTGAGGTCTCGGTTCACCAACTGCCTCCCGTCGTGCCGGGAAGGGGGCCTGCGCCCGGTATGTGATGTGTCGTCACCTTGTTGTCACCTGCTGCTCGGTTACGGCTTGATTCCGGGATGTACGAGCCCGCCGGGACAACGGCGTCGTTGACCGGCGGGTTCACCAATCCTGCTACATGTGCGGGGGTGCTTCACGCCAGAGCCATCGTCGACAGGCCATCCGCCCACCTTCGCGGCCGCCTTGACGTCCGGCAATACCCGGACCAGGCTTGCGCGAAGTGATCACCGACGACTCGCGGGGGGTGGGGCGATGCCGGGGCCGGTGCTCGCCGTCGACCAGGGCACGTCCGGTACCAAGGCCCTCGTCGTCTGCCCCGAGCGCGGAGTGATCGGCTCCGGCAGCGCGCCGGTACGCCCCCGGTATCTGCCCGGCGGACTGGTCGAGGTCGATCCCGCCGAGTTGTACGGATCGGTGGTCGAGGCAGGCCGCCGTGCGCTCGCGCAGGCGGGGGAGCCCGTGGTCGCCCTCGGTCTCGCCAACCAGGGCGAGACCGTCCTCGCCTGGGACCCCGGCACCGGGGAGCCGCTCACCGACGCCCTCGTGTGGCAGGACCGGCGGGCGGAGACAGTCTGCGCCGAACTCGCCCCGCACGCCGATGAGTTGCGGTACGTCACCGGGCTTCCCCTGGACCCCTATTTCGCCGCGCCCAAGATGGCCTGGATACGTCGGCACCTCACCCGCAACGGTGTTGTCACGACCAGTGACGCCTGGCTCGTGCACCGGCTCACCGGTGCGTACGTCACCGACGCGGCGACCGCGGGCCGAACCCAGCTCCTCGACCTCGACCGGGTCGACTGGTCGCCGGCCGCCCTCGACGTCTTCGGCCTCTCCGGCGAACACCTGCCCCAAGTCGTGGACGCGGGCGGGCACTTCGGCACCACCACGGTCTTCGGCGGCGACGACAGCAGCAGGAGGAACGGTAGGGGGAACGGCGGAGAGATCCCGCTCACCGGCCTCCTCGTCGACCAGCAGGCCGCCCTGCTCGCCCAACGCGTCACCGAGCCGGGCGGCGCCAAGTGCACCTACGGCACCGGCGCGTTCCTGCTCGCGCACACCGGCAGCACACCCCGGCGCGGTACGTCCGGGCTGGTCAGCTGTGTCGCCTGGCGGCTCGGCGGACAGACCAGTTACTGCCTCGACGGGCAGGTCTACACGGCCGCGTCCGCCGTCCGCTGGCTCACCGACCTCGGCGTGATCTCCGGCGCCGCGGACCTCGACCCGGTCGGGAGCGCCGTACCCGACGCCGGCGGTGTCACCTTCGTCCCGGCCCTCGCCGGGCTCGCCGCCCCCTGGTGGCGCGGCGACCTGCGCGGCTCGCTCACCGGGCTCGGCCTCGACACCACGCCCGGCCATCTGGTGCGCGCCCTGTGCGAGGGCATCGCGGCCCAGGTCGTCGAACTCGCCGACGCGGCCGCCGCCGACCTCGGCGCCCCGCTGACCGCCCTCCGGGTCGACGGCGGCCTGACCCGCTCCACGCTCCTCATGCAGACCCAGGCCGACCTGCTCCAACTCCCGGTGGAGGTCGCCGAGTTGCCCGACGCGACCGCCCTCGGTGTCGCAGCCGTCGCCCGGCTCGGCCTCGACCCCTCCCTCACGATCGATGAAGCGCTGCCCGCCCGGCGGCCCGCCGCCGTGTACGAGCCCCGTATCTCCGCCGGAGAGGCCGCCGAACGGCTCGCCGGATTCCGCGCGGCCGTCGCCACTCTGCTCGACCGGGCGCCCGTATGACGGTCACCTCCATCGGCGCGCTGCCGGACGTGACGTACGACGTGGTGATCGTCGGGGCGGGAGTCGTCGGGTGCGCCGTCGCCCGCGAACTGGCCCGTCACCGGCGGCGGTTGCGGGTCGCCGTCGTCGAAGCCCGGGACGATGTCGGCCAGGGCACCTCGAAGGCCAACACGGCGATCCTGCACACCGGTTTCGACGCGGTCCCGGGCTCGCTCGAAGCCCGCCTCGTACGCGACGGCGCCCGGCGCCTCACCGCGTACGCCGCCGAGTCCGGCATCCCCGTCGAACCCGTCGGCGCGCTGCTCGTCGCCTGGGACGAGGAACAGCTGGCCGCGCTACCGGAGATGGCGGCGAAGGCGGAGAAGAACGAGTACCGCGAGGCCCGGCTCCTCGGCCCCGACGAACTCCGAACCCGCGAACCCCATCTCGGCCCTGGAGCGCTCGGCGCCCTGCACGTGCCGGGGGAGAGCATCATCTGCCCCTGGACGACGACCCTCGCGTACGCGACCCAGGCGGTACGCCATGGCGTCGACCTGCACCTCAACTGCCGGGTGGAGACGGTCGGTTCGGTCCAAGACCATGTCCTGCACACCAGCCGCGGCACGGTACGCGCCCGCCACCTCGTCAACGCCGCGGGGCTGCACGCCGACACCCTCGACCGCCTGCTCGGCCACGACACCTTCACCGTGACCCCGCGCAGGGGCCAGCTCATCGTCTTCGACAAGTTCGCCCGCGAGCTGGTCAACCACATCCTCCTGCCCGTCCCGACGGCGCTCGGCAAGGGCGTGCTGGTGGCGCCGACCGTGTACGGGAACGTGCTGCTCGGGCCCACCGCCGAGGAGTTGGACGACAAGTCGGCCACCGAGTCGACCGAGGAGGGACTGGCGCTGCTGCGGGTCAAGGGCCGCCGCATCCTGCCGGCACTGCTCGACGAGGAGGTCACCGCCGTGTACGCCGGGCTCCGCGCCGCCACGGAACACGACGACTACCAGATCCGGGCCCACCCGGAACAGTCGTACGTCACCGTCGGCGGCATCCGTTCCACCGGCCTGACCGCGTCGATGGCGATCGCCGCCCACGTCACCGGACTTCTCGCCGCCGAATGCGCACTCGACCTGGGGGAGGCCGAGGACCTGGCACCCGTCCGCATGCCGAACCTCGGCGAGGCCTTCCCGCGCCCCTACCAGCAGCCTGAACTCATCGCCGCCGACCCCGAGTACGGCTCCCTCGTCTGCCACTGCGAGCGCGTCTCGCGCGGCGAGATCCGCGACGCCCTCGCCAGTACGATCCCGCCGGGCGGCCTCGACGGTCTGCGCCGCCGGACCCGGGCGAGAAGCGGGCGCTGCCAGGGGTTCTACTGCGGCGCGACGGTCCGGGAACTCTTCGAGGCGGGGCGCGCGTGAAGTCCCGCACCGTCGACGTCCTGATCGTGGGAGCAGGGCCCGCGGGACTGGCGGCCGCCGCCCGGATCGCCGCCGAGGGAACGGCCGGTGAGGGAACGTCTGTCGAGGTACTCGACCGGGAGCCCCGAGCCGGGGGAGTGCCGCGGCACTGCCCGCACCGTGGCTTCGGGCGATGGTGGGTGAGCGGGACTGCCTTCGCGCGCAAGGGCGTTGATGCCGCGGTGGAGGCGGGCGTGGTCCTCCGCACCGGCGTCACCGCGCTCGACTGGGCCGGTCCCCTCGCCGTGCAGACCGTCGGTCCGGGCGGGCCGGAGACGATCACCGCGAGGGCGGTCGTCCTCGCCACGGGCGCGCGTGAACGGCCGCGCGGCGCACGGCTGGTGGCGGGCACGCGGCCCGCCGGTGTGTACACCACCGGAGAACTTCAGCAGGCCGTTCATCTGTACCGCCAGAGGATCGGTGCCCGAGCGGTCGTCATCGGCGCGGAGTCCGTGAGTTACGTCGCCGTGGACACGCTGCTGGGAGCCGGAGCCGAGGTCGCCGCGATGGTGACCGTACAGCCCCGGCACCGAGCCGGCGCCGTACGAGCCCTCAACTCCCGTCTGGGCAAAGGAATCCCGCTACTCACCGGCACGTCCGTCACCGAACTCCTCGGTCACGGCCGCCTGACCGGCGTCGCCGTGCGCCACCGGGACGGCCGGGTCACCACGCTCCCCTGCGACACCGTCGTCTTCACCGGCGACTTCGTACCCGACCACGAACTGGCCCGGCGCGGCGGACTCACCCTCGACCCCGTGACGCGGGGGCCAGTGGTCGACGACGCCTTCCGCACCTCGCGGCCGGGCGTGTTCGCCGTCGGCGGCCTGCTGCACGCGGGGGAGAGTGCCGTGACCGCCGCCCGGGAGGGCAGACGCGCGGCCCGGCGCGTACGAGATCACCTGGCAGCCGTGCGGGTGTAACCCGACCTCGGAACCGCTGACCTCAATACCGCTGACCTCAGAACTGCTGACCTCGCAGCTCACTGACCGTGGAACTCGCTGACCTCAGAGCTCGTTGAACGACCCGTGCCGTCCGGCCCCCGCCGAAAACCGTGTCGCGCCCTCCAGGCTCTCCGCCAAGACGCCCATCCCGTGCCGGAGTTCGCCCCGCATGGCCGCGCGTTCGTTCCGGCCCTCCTGGTCGAGGACGGAGCTCCGGTCGCTCTGGAGGCAGGCCTGTGGGAAGCGGGCGATCGATGCGGCGAGTGCCTCGGCCTCCTCGCGCGCCCGGCCCGGCGGGACGAGACGGTTCGCGAGCCCCATCTCGTACGCCTCGGGAGCGGCCACCGGACGGCCGGTCAGGATCATGTCCATCGCGCGACTGGTGCCGATGAGGCGGGGGAGCCGTACCGTGCCGCCGTCGATGAGCGGCACGCCCCAGCGGCGGCAGAAGACCCCGAAGACCGCGTCCTCCTCGGCGACCCGCAGATCGCACCAGAGTGCCAGCTCAAGTCCGCCGGCCACGGCATGGCCCGCCACCGCGGCGATCACCGGCTTGGACAGCCGCATCCGGGTGGGGCCCATCGGCCCGTCGCCGCCCTCGGTGACGTGGTTGCCGCGTTCCGTGCCGAGGGATTTGAGGTCGGCCCCCGCGCAGAACGTGCCGCCCTCACCCCACAGCACGGCCACCCGGGCCGTCTCGTCCTCCTCGAACGCCCGGAAGGCGTCGGCGAGTTCGACCGCCGTGGGGCCGTCCACCGCGTTGCGGACGTCGGGGCGGGAGAGGACGACGGTGGTGACGTGCTCCTGGCGTTCGGTCCTGACCGGCATCGCGCAGACCCCTTCGTGTGGCGACGCCAGCATGTTACTCCCGGGTCACACCGAGGAGTTCGGGCCGTCCTCAAACGGAAGGGTCGTCCTCAAACGGAACCGGAGAGCTCAGATCACCTTCCACCGCACGAGCGCGCCCAGCGTCAGCGCCCCCGGCAGCAGCGGCAGCCACACCGTGATGATGCGGTAGGCGAGCACGACCGCCGTCGCCACCGCCGCCGGACCGCCCGCCGCCACCAGAGCCACGATCAGCGCGGCCTCCACCGAGCCGATGCCACCCGGCGTCGGGACGAGTGCGACCGCGACCGTCGCCGCCAGATACGCGACCGCCATGTGCAGCGGAGGCACCGGCAGCCCCAACGCCTGCCCCACCGCGGCCAGTCCGGCCGCCTGCAGCGCGGGGAAGGTGATCGCCCCGCCCCACAGCGCGAGCGCGCGAGCAGGGCGTGCGTGCACGGACCGCGCCTCGCTCAGCGCGGTCCGCAGAAAGGAGAACACGACGGTACGCACCCGTCGTACGAGCAGCAGGACGGTCAGCGCGACACACACCACCGCGCCCGCGGCGAGCAGCAGCGGACCTGCCGCACCGTCCGGGAGGAGCACGCCGATCCGCAACGCGTCGGGGAAGGCGATCAACAGGGCCACCAGAAGCCCGACCCGGGCCACGGACTCGGCGAGCATGTACAGCGCGAGCGCCGCTGACGAACGGGCCAGCGGGACCCCGCACACCGCCATGAACCGCAGGTTGACGGCGCTCGCGCCGAGCCCCGTCGGCAGCAGGTGGTTGGCCGCGCCCGCCGCGAACTGCGTGGCCAGCAGCCGGCGTCTGGGCAGTCGCTCGACGAGCGCCCCCTGCCGGGTGACGGCCGCCGCCACCCAGGTGAGGCAGGTCGCGGCGGCCGCGGCCAGCAGCCACGGCCACTCGGCGGTCGCAAGGTGGCCGAAGCCGTCGGCGAGCACGGACCGGTGCTGCACCGCGACCACGACGACGAGGGCGAGCGGGAGCAGGCAGAGGATCTGCCGGAGCGGAAGGCGTCTGGGGAGGCCCGGGGAGAGGCGTTCGACCGTCACATCGGGAGAGGGTTTCCATGCCGTACCAACGTGGGGTTGCGGGCACGGGGACGGCGCCTGACACGCCGGGCACGGCATCGGGTCGCTCGTCTCGGGCGGGGGTATCGGTTCGGTGAGCGTCATCGGCTTTCCCTCGACCTCAGTTGGACTCCACTGACCTCGACATTGACCGCAACATTGACCTCAATGTTGCTTGAGGTCCTACGGTCGGTCCCATGAGTATGGAGACCACAGCCTGGACGCAGCTGCAGAGCGTCATGACCGCCCGGCCGGAGCGCCGGCCCTTCGCCCGCGCGACGCTGCGCCGCATCGCCGAGTTCGCCCGCCCGCACCGCCGCCGTATCTGGCAGTTCGTGGTGCTCAGTGTGGCGACCGCGATGCTCGCCGTGGCGACGCCGGTCCTCGCCGGACGTGTCGTGGACGTGATCGTGTCCGGCGGAGACGAGGGCAAGGTCGTACGACTGGCCCTGCTCATCGCCCTGATCGCGCTCGCCGAGGCGGCGCTGGGACTGGTGGGCCGCTGGCTGTCGTCGACCCTGGGCGAGGGGCTCATCCTCGATCTGCGGACGGCGGTCTTCGATCATGTGCAGCGCATGCCGGTCGCGTTCTTCACACGTACTCGTACGGGCGCGCTCGTCAGTCGTCTCAACAACGACGTGATCGGCGCGCAGCGGGCGTTCAGCAACACGCTGTCCGGAGTGGTGGCCAACCTCGTCACGCTGCTGCTCACCCTCGCCGTGATGCTCACCCTGTCCTGGCAGATCACGCTGCTCGCGCTGGTGCTGCTCCCGGTGTTCGTGGTGCCCGCCCGCCGGGTGGGCAGCCGGATGGCGAAACTCCAGCGCGAGGCCGCCGACCTCAACGCCGCGATGGGCACCCGGATGACCGAGCGCTTCTCCGCGCCCGGCGCCACGCTGATCAAGCTCTTCGGCCGGCCCGGCGACGAGTCCGCGGAGTTCGCGGCGCGGGCCCGGCGGGTGCGGGACATCGGGGTGCGTACGGCGATGGCGCAGACGGCGTTCATCACGGCGCTCACCCTCGTCTCCGCGCTCGCGCTCGCCCTGGTCTACGGGCTCGGCGGCTGGTTCGCGCTGCGCGGCAGCCTGGAAGCGGGCGCCGTCGTGTCGCTGGCGCTGCTCCTGACCCGCCTGTACGCGCCGCTGACCTCCCTGGCGGGAGCCCGAGTTGAGGTCATGAGCGCCCTGGTCAGCTTCGAGCGGGTCTTCGAGGTCCTCGATCTGAAACCGCTGATCGACGAGAAGCCGGACGCACGCGCGGTGCCGGACGGCCCGGCCTCCGTCGAGTTCACCGACGTCCGCTTCGCCTACCCGTCCGCCGACAAGGTCTCCCTGGCCTCCCTGGAGGAGGTCGCCGCGCTCGACACCCGCGGCGGCACCGAGGTCCTGCACGGCATCTCCTTCCGCGCCGAACCCGGCCAGACCGTCGCCCTCGTCGGCTCGTCCGGCGCGGGCAAGTCGACCATCGCGGCACTGCTGCCAAGGCTGTACGACACCGATGAGGGCTCCGTACGCATCGGCGGCGTCGACGTGCGTGACGTGAGCGCCGGTTCAATGCGGGCGACCCTAGGCATGGTTACCCAGGACGGGCACCTTTTCCACGAGTCGGTCCGTGCCAACCTGCTGCTCGCCAGGCCCGGCGCCGGCGAGGACGAACTGTGGGACGTGCTGCGCCGGGCCCGCCTCGACGACCTCGTACGCTCCCTGCCCGACGGACTCGACACGGTGGTCGGCGAACGCGGCTACCGGCTCTCCGGCGGTGAGCGCCAGCGCATGACCATCGCCCGACTGCTGCTGGCCCGCCAGCGGGTGGTCGTCCTCGACGAGGCAACGGCCCATCTGGACAACACCTCGGAAGCCGCCGTGCAGGAGGCGCTCACCGAGGCCCTGGAGGGGCGCACCGCGGTCGTCATCGCACACCGGCTTTCGACGGTACGGGCCGCCGACCTGATCCTCGTCGTCGAGGCCGGCCGGATCGTCGAGCGCGGCACGCACGAGGAACTGCTCGCGGCGGACGGACGGTACGCGGAGCTGTACCGGACGCAGTTCGAGAAGCCGGGACGGACCGGCGTGCCCCGGGACGGCGTGCCGGAGATCGCCGCGGCGGGAGAGGCGGCGGCGTAAGCAGCGCGCGAGGGCCTGTGCCGGAAACGGCGTCGTCCACCCGGCGGGCGCCACTTCCGCCCCAGGCCCTGGGCGCCGCCGCACCCCGGCGGCGCCGACGCGTATCCGTACTCCGGCAGGCGACCCCCTCCACCACCGGAGCAACGCCCCACGCCGCGCTTCCTCAACCGGGCCACGCGGACTTGCCGGTGAGGAAGGAACGGGCGGCTTCCTGCGTCGCGTCCGGGCTGAAGCACTCGGTCCGCCAGGTGGTCGACCGCATCGCTCCCCGGTGACGGTAGGAGCGCACGACCCGCACATGGTCGTGGCGTGCCACGAAACCCTGCAGATCCTTCTCGTCGCGCCATACGGAGACGGAACCCGACCTGGGGCGTAGGGGATCGGGATCCACCCACAGCCACAGTCCGACAGCGCCCTCGATGTCCTGCCACACCCGCCGCAGGGCCACGCCGGCGACGTTGACGCCGAACGAGGTCCACGGCCGGTGAGGGGTGAACTCGGTGACGCTGACGACTGCCGCGCCGGCCGCCTTGCTCTCGGGGCTGTCGGGGCTGTCGCGGCTCTTGGGCGCGAGATCCGCCGCCGGGCCGGGCTTCCACGGCGTGAACCAGATGGTGGACGACATGGCGTACTCCTCGTGAGTGGGCGAATGAGCGGGCGTGCGTGGGCGCGCAGCGGACTTCTCGCACTCTATAAGAGCACGGTCGTTCGTGCTAATATCTCACCTTCCTGATGTTCGATCGAGGAGTACTGGGCATGCAACCCACCGAGGCACTCACGAGCGCCGCCCTCAACAGCCTCTCCCGCGTCTCAGGGAGTCTGGCGGGCACGAGCGCTTTCACCCTGTTCCACATGCCGCTCACCCGGAGCAGGATGCGAGCCGCTGAGCGTGAGTTGTTCGGTGCGGCGCAACTCGGCCGGGTGAAGGTCAACGGCAAGTCCGCCGTGACCTACCGGTGGGGAGACGGCGACAGGACCGTACTGCTCGTGCACGGCTGGCAGTCGCGGGGCTCGCGATTCGCCGACTTCGTCCCGGGGCTTCTCGACCGTGGCTACCGCGTCGTCGCCTTCGACGCTCCCGGGCACGGAGAAGGCACCGGCCGCAGCGTCAACATTCTCGAATATCGCGACATCATCGCCGAACTCCATGACCAGTACGGCGTGTTCGAGGCGCTGGTGGCGCACTCGATGGGTGTCCTCGGATCGTTCTACGCGCTGAAGCACGGAGTGAAGGCGAAGCGGATCGTCACCATCGGCGGAGTCTGCGACTTCGACTACCTGGTCGATGAGTTCTGCTCCGCCCTCAGTCTGCGCCGACAGCTGAAGACCCGGCTGCAGGGCCGGATCGCGAAGAACCTCTTCCCCGACCTGCCGGCCGACCGGACGCCTTTCTCCGTGGTGCACACGGCCGAGTACGTGGAGTCCCCGATCCTGGTGATCCACGACGAGGACGACACCCGGATCGAGGTCGGGCAGGGGCGCAGGCTCGCCGGGGCGTTCGGCGACCGGGCGCGGTTGATCACCACGAGCGGTCTGGGTCACCGGCGGATTCTCGGGGACCCCGAGGTGGTGCGTGCCGTTCTGGACTTTGTCGAACACGGAGTGAGTACGACACCGGCCCTTGAGCGGTAAGCCCGGAAGCCGCCCGTCCGTTCGTTCACATGCTGACCGCACGATCGTCCACTTACTCGGTACACTGGTCGCTTCAGCGGGCACCACGAGGGCCTGGTTCAACAGACAGGTAGGCGCGGCCATGGCAGAGACACGCATCGACGGGCGGATCGCACGAGGGAACCAGACCCGTCAGGTGATCCTCAAGCGTGCTGTGGAGATCGCGTCCGTCGAGGGCCTTGAGGGGCTGTCCCTCGGGCGGCTGGCGAGCGAACTGAAGCTCAGCAAGAGTGGTGTGTTCGCGCTGTTCGGCTCCAAGGAGGACCTGCAACTCGCCACGGTCACGGCAGCCATGAAGATCTATCTGGCGCACGTCGTGCACCCGGCCCGTGAACTGCCGCCGGGTATCGACCGCCTGTGGCGGGTGTGCACCGGCTGGCTCGACTACTCCCGGGAGCGGGTCTTCCCGGGGGGCTGCTTCTTCTACTCGGCCTCGGCCGAGTACGACGCCCGCGAGGGCAAGGTGCACGACACGCTCGCCGCGGCGCAAGCCAACTGGGTCGCCTTCCTTGAGCAGACCGCGGCGGAAGCGCGGCAGGCGGGAGAGATCGAGGAGGGGACCGACATCCCGCAACTCGTCTTCGAGCTTGTCGCGTTCCTCGAGATGGCCAACGCCGAGTCCGTCCTGCACAACGAGTTCACCAGCTACGACAAGGCGGCAAAGGCCGTCATGACCCGCCTGCGCGGCGTCGCCACCGATCCGTCGCTGTTGCCCGACGCCCCCTGAGGGCCGTGTCCGGCGCCGCGTCGACCGAGTGAACCCCGGAAGTGACGCCGCTCGTCAGCTCTCCCCAGCTCTCCCTGCTGCGTCGGGAGCACCGGCGCGGCGCGACTGCTCGGCATCGCGTTGCGCCCTGTCCGGGAGGCGCACAACTCCGGCTGTCCTGCCGTGAGTCGGTCCCCGAGGAGATCGCCGGTGGGGTCCCTTCCTTCGTACGTGTCTCACTAGATGCACGTACGGTCGTGCTATTATTTTTCTGATCGCACTCTGCTGGAGGACGCGCGGCACAACCACTCGCCGAAAGGATCCGTGTGGACATCCGGAAGCTGGACCGGACGGCTGTGCTGGAGACCGTACGCATCCTGGAGAAGGCGAAGCCCGAGGACTGGGATGCCCCCACCCCGTGCGCCGACTGGACGCTCCGCCAACTGCTGGCCCACATGGCGGGCCAGCATCACGGCTTCGCGGCGGCCGCCGACGGGAGCGGGGCCGACCTCGCCGTGTGGCAGCCCGCCACACTCGGCGACGAGCCGTTGACGGTCTACCGAGCGGCGGCCGACTCCGTCCTTGAGGCCTTCGCCCGACCGGGCGTCCTCACCCGCGAGTTCACGCTCCCGGAGATCAGTACCAGCATCCGTTTCCCCGCCCGGACCGCGATCGGGTTCCACTTCCTGGACTACGTCGTCCATGGCTGGGACGTGGCCCGGGCGCTCGGCGTGACCCTGGAGGCGGACGAAGAGGCCGTCGAGGCGGCGTTGGTCTTCGCGCTGCGGGTGCCGGACGACGAACGCCGACACAGCCCCGCCGCACTGTTCCGGCCGGCGCTTTCCCCGGCCTCTGACGCGCACCCGCTCGACCTCGTACTGACGACGCTCGGGAGAACACCCGGCTGGGCCCCTCCGGCGGCTGTCTCGTCAGCACAGCGGCACCGCGACCCGCAGGGAGACGCACAAGCTCGCTGACGTCGGAAGGAATGTCGCACGACGGCTCGGCCCGGCGCAGGAGGAGGTGAGGGAAATGCCTCGATCACCACCGCCGGCACCGCAGATCCCGGCAGGGTGACGCGGCTCTCGGTGTGGCCGGAGGAGGTCCTTGCGTACGCTGTTGCCGTCGTCCACGTCCGGCAGGGTGGCAGGCCCCGGCGCCTCCGCGGTGCCTGACGCGGTGGCAGATCTTAGGTATGGAAACCGCCCTTGACCTGCAAAAAGGCAGGCAGGGAGCATAGATCCGGGAGTACCTCGATGCTGCGAACCATGTTCAAGTCCAAGATCCACCGTGCCACGGTGACCCAGGCCGACCTGCACTACGTCGGCTCCGTGACCATCGACGCCGACCTGCTCGACGCCGCCGACCTGCTGCCCGGCGAGCTGGTCCACATCGTCGACATCACCAACGGCGCCCGCCTGGAGACGTACGTCATCGAGGGCGAGCGCGGGTCCGGGGTGATCGGGATCAACGGGGCGGCGGCACACCTGGTGCACCCCGGCGACCTGGTGATCATCATCAGTTACGCCCAGGTCTCCGACGCCGAGGCCCGTGCGCTGCGGCCGCGGGTCGTGCACGTGGACGCCGGCAACCGGATCGTGGCGCTCGGCGCGGACCCGTCCGAGCCGGTGCCGGGAACGGACGCGCGGCGCAGCCCGCAGGCCGTGGCCGCCGCCACGGCCTGACCCGCAGGTACGAGAAGGAGGAGGGGAGTCCATGAGTGAGATCTCGATCCGCGACGACCGGGAGCGGGGGCGGCTGGAGGCGTTCGCCGACAGCGGCTCGGATGACCCGGGCGGCTCCGGCGGCTCGGGCGGCTCGGGTGGCGAAGTGGTCGGCCGTATCGAGTACTTCGTCCTCGAAAGCCCCGGGCGCGCGTTCGTCCCGGTCCACACGATCGTGGAGCCCGCCCACGAGGGCAAGGGCATCGCGGGCTCCCTCGCCCGTGAGCTGTACGCCATCGCCGCCCGCGAGGACGTGCCGGTCGCACCGCTCTGCCCGTACGTCGTCAAGTGGGCCGAACGCCATCCGGACGAGGCTCCGGCCGCCGACCCCGAACGCCTGAGCGCGGCGAAGGAGTGGCTGAGGACCAACCCGGGGCGCTTCTGAGGGGTCCTGGTCCACCTGGTCCACCTGGGTCCCCGTTCGTCGCGCGACGGAGTGAGTGGGTGCGAGGGGCACGGGTACGCGTGGGAGAAGTCCAGAGCCGACGTTCCCACTGGCTGGAGGACACCATGACGCACCCGTACCCCGACCCCGTGAAGCCGGGTCCCACGCCGGGCCCGGGCCCCGACCGCCCGCAGCCCATCCCGGACCCGGTCCCCAACCCCGAGCCGCGCCCCACCCCGCAACCGTCCCCGACCCCGGTACCCAAGCCACCGGGCCCGGACCCGGTCCCGGAACCCGAGCCGCAACCGGGCCCACTGTCTTAGGGGTCGGCGAACGGACGGGTGGCCCGCCGCAGAATCCTCTGCGGC